>JAISGX010000125.1 GCA_031262805.1 Verrucomicrobiota bacterium
GTGAGCGCATCCGCCAGATCGAAGCAAAGGCGCTACGGAAAATGCGCCATCCCACGCGGATTCGGAAGCTGGAAGGCTTCTTGGAAAATGATTAGCGATTGGAATAAAATGACCGGACGAAAACGATCCTGGATGGTTTTGGTCCCCCAAAAGGAGAAGACACATGAGTAGTGCAATCAAGGAAATCGTTAAACGTGATGGAAACGTGGTGCCGTACGACCGGGACCGCATCGCAACGGCCATTTTCAAGGCCGCCGTCGCCCTAGGGGGGAGCGACCGGGAGGAAGCCGAACGCTTGGCCCGCTTGGTGGAGGAGAAACTGCTGGAAGCCGACCGGCAGACGCCATCCATCGAAGACATCCAAGACATCGTGGAAGTCACGCTGATCAAGGAAGGGCATGTCAAAACCGCGCAGGCGTATATCCGGTACCGCAAGGAACGGGCCATGTTCCGCACGCAGCGCGCCTATACTTTCGAAACGACGGACAACATTCCATACAAGAAGATCTACGAAGTGCTTCGCTGGAATATGGATCACAACTGCGAAACCGTGGACGCCCTCAACAGGATCATCGCCGACGGCCGCTTTGCCGAACTCGTGACCGCCTGCGAAGCCCGCTATGATCAGGAAGTGAAACGCGGGGCCGAAAAGATCATCGAACGGTTGCCGGAGGTTCGAATTGCCATCATTGCCGGGCCGAGTTCCTCCAGCAAAACCACCACCACCATCAAGGTGAGCGAAAAACTGGCGGAAGAGGGGATGGAATTCAAGGCCATCAACCTCGACCACTATTTCTTCAACCTGGAACAACACCCCAAGGACGAGTTCGGCGACTACGATTATGAAACGCCGAATGCTCTGGACCTCAAGCTGATCGACCAGCACATTGCCGACCTGCTGGCCGGTAAGACCATCAAAACACCGCATTACGACTTCAAAACCGGCCAGCGCGAGCTGGACGTGCATGAGATGAGCCTTGCGCCCAACCAGATCCTGCTGATTGATTCCCTCCACGGTTTGTATGGCGAAATGACGCAAAGCACGCCGAATGAGAAGAAATTCAAGCTCTACATCGAAACCCTCGGGCAGGTGCAGAACAAGGAAGGCATGTTCATGCGCTGGGCGGACAACCGCCTGTTACGCCGAATGATTCGCGACAGCTGGCACCGGAACCTCCAGCCGGAGCAGACGCTCACCCACTGGCATTATGTGCGGCGTAGCGAACTGCGGAACATCATTCCGTTCATCGGCACGGTGGATTACCTGGTGAACAGCGCGGTGCCGTTTGAATTGCCGATCCTGAAGGCCCGCCTCTTCAAGCATTTCCCCGAGGCGATGGAGAAGTTCAAGGACAACGCGAAACGCCAGGATGCCTATGTCCGTGCGAAACGCGTATACGAAACGCTCAAGGATTTGACGCCCATGGAGGACGACAGTGATGTACCGGCGACCTCCCTGTTGCGGGAATTCATCGGCGGGAGCGCATATCAGTATTAGGAGCGGCCTCTGTGTTCCACCGGCGCGGTTTTCCGCGCCGTTTTTTTATCCCTGCCCACCGCCGGGGCGGCGGCTTGCGCGGAAAACGCAGGATGTGTAGAGTCGCAAATGATGAAACATGTGACGACATTAACGGTGCGGCCCTATGAGTGCGACTCCTACGGGCATGTGAATCATGCGGTGTATGTGAACTATCTGGAGCACGCTCGCATGCAGTATCTGCATGCCGCGAACTTCGATTACAAGGGCTTGATTCGCTCGGGCTTCTTCACCTTCATTACGAGGGTGGACATCTCCTACCGTTCGCCCGCTTTTGCAGATGATGTACTGGAGATTGAGACGGAGCCAGAAGACCTGCGGAAGGTGCGCGGCGTGATGCACCAGGTGGTCCGGCGCGGAGAAATCGTGATCGCGGAAGCCCACGTGCATTGGTGCGTGGTGAATGCGGAAGGTCGCCCCTCCCGGCCGCCGTCGGCATTTGATATGGGCGGAATGGCGCCATGACCAAGGCGGACTGGCGAGAACGGATGAAGACCCTGCCTAGGGCCACGGCGGAAGAGAGCCGGGCCATTCAATCCCGCCTGCTAGCTCAGGATTGGTGGGCGGCGGCATGGACCGTTGGCCTGTACCGGGCTATAGGATCAGAACCGGCCACGGAGATGCTACTCGCCGATTTGGCGGCCCGTTCCGCTTGTGCCGCCGTTCCGGTCTGGCAGCCGGACCGCCGGGCCTATGGCTGGGGCCGGACGACGGCTTCCACCCGCTGGCGGCAGGGGAAGTTCCGCATTGAAGAACCAGACCCCGTGGTCCTTGTGCCGCCGGAGTTCCTTCGCGTGCTGGTGCTGCCGGGTGTGGCGTTTGATTTTACCGGGGGGCGACTGGGGCGCGGCGGCGGTTTTTTTGATCGTTTAATCGTGCAAAGCCCTGCGTTCATGATAGGTTTGTGCACGGAGCGGTGTCTTGTGGAATCGCTCCCCATGGAACCTCACGATGTCCGGATGGATGCCGTGATGACGGAAAAACGAATACGCTTCACGCCGGGTGCGGCGGTGAAGCTGGAACAAATGATAAACGGAAGATATGTTTGCTGAATGGCTATGGCCTACGCTGACGGCGATCGGCTTTGCGGTGATTGGATTTTTCATCCATGCCCTTGTCGTGCGCGTGCGCGATGTGGCGGCCAACCGTGCCGCAGGGGATATCCTTCGGGATGCCCAACGCGACGCCGAGGTGCTACGCAAGGAAGCGCAATTGGCGACGCGTGATGAATTGATGCGGATTCGCGAGCGTGCGGAGGAGGAACTGCGGGAGCGCCAGAGGGTCCTCTCCGCCACCGCCGAACGACTCTCCAGCCGGGATGAGCGTTTGGAACGGGAAGAACAGCGTTGCGAGGAGCGCGCCCTAGCACTGGATGTCCGCTCCGCCCAGCTGGAAGCGGACCGTTCGGCGCTGGACCTCCAGCAGGACCGCTTGACCCGGTTGGTGGAGGAAGAACATGTTCGGTTGAGTGAATTGGCGGAAATGACGTCGGCACAGGCCCGGGAGAGGCTCCTCCTTCGGCTGGAGGAGGACATGGCGGAAGAACGCTCCGTCTTTCTGCGAAAGGCCCAGGAGGATGCACGGGTGACGGCGGAAGTCCAGGCCAGGGAGATCATCCTCGGCGCCATCCAGCGGTATGCCGCCGACCAAGTCTCCGAGGCCAGCACCACACCGGTGCTACTGCCCGGCGAGGAGATGAAGGGGCGTATCATCGGCCGCGAAGGGCGTAACATCCGCGCCCTGGAAATGGCGACGGGCGTGACGGTCATCATTGATGATTCTCCCGAGGTGGTCGTGTTGTCTTCCTTTGACCCGGTCCGCCGGGAGATTGCCAAAGTGACCTTGGAACGGTTGATGGAGGATGGCCGGATCAATCCTGCGCGCATTGAGGAAATGGCGGACAAGGTGACGGCCGAACTTGATGATCTGATTCTGCAGGCCGGCGAAGAGGCCGTGGAAGCCCTTCACCTGCCGAGAGTTCCGCTGGAAGTCCTGCGGATGCTTGGGAAGCTGAAGTTCCGCACCAGCTACTCCCAAAATGTGCTGACCCATTCCGTGGAAGCCGCCCGGCTGGCGGGTATGATGGCGGGGGAACTGGGGCTGGATGTGGAAACGGCCAGGCGGGCTGCTTTGTTCCACGACATCGGCAAGGCCGCCGATCCGGAAGCCGAAGGGACGGGACATGCCGACATCGGTGCGCGCCTGTTGAAAAAAGCAGGTGAAAACGACACCATTGTCCATGCCGTGGCCGCGCACCACGGCGAAGACGGCACGCTGGATGCCTATGCCTCCTTGATTTCGGCGGCGGATGCCCTTACCGCTTCCCGGCCGGGGGCACGGACGGAAACCACGAATTTGTTCCTGAAACGGATGGAAAATCTGGAAGCCATTGCCAAGGCGGAACCCGGGGTGCTCCGTAGCCTCGCCATGCAGGCGGGTCGGGAGCTACGCATATTCGTCGAACCCACCGAGGTGGATGATGCCATGGCCATTCAGCTGGCCCGGCGCATTGCCCAGCGGGTGGAGGAAAAATTGGATTATCCGGGCCAGATCAAGGTCACGGTGATTCGGATGACGCGCTGTGTGGAATATGCGAGGTAGGATGGAAGCGAAGGGATGGGGAACATGAGGATTTTAGTGATCGGCGACATTGTGGGCGGCCCCGGCCGCATGGCCATGGCCCGTGTGGCCACGCGCTTCAAAGCCGAAGGCCGTGCGGATGTCGTGGTGGCCAATGCCGAAAACAGCGCCGCAGGCCGGGGACTGACCAGTGCCCTGGCGGAAGAACTATTCGCCGGTGGGGCGGATGTCCTGACGATGGGGGACCATGTATGGGACCAAAAGGAAATGCAGACCTACCTAGACCGCGAACCCCGCGTGGTCCGGGCCCTCAATCTGCCACCCATGTGCCCTGGAAAGGGAGCCTATACCCTCCAGACGCCGGGCGGGCCGGTCACGGTGTTGCAGTTGCTGGGGCGCACGTTTATCAATATGACGCTGGATTGTCCTTTCCGGACAGTGGACGACTGGCTGCAGAAAAATAAACAGCAGGGGGAAATCATCTTGGTGGATTTTCATGCGGAGGCGACCAGCGAAAAAGTGGCGATGGGAAAATTTCTGGACGGCCGGGTGACAGCCGTTTTGGGAACCCACACGCACATTCAAACGGCGGACGAGGCAGTGACGTCGAAGGGTACGGCGTATATGACCGATCTGGGCATGACCGGTCCGTGCGACTCCGTCATCGGTCGAACAACGGATGCCATCCTGACACGTTTCATCACCGGCATGCCCACCCGGTTTGAAGTGGCCAGCGGAGATGTCCGCCTACATGGCGCGCTGCTGACGGTGGATCCCGCCACTGGCCGCGCCCGGAAAATCAAACGGATTGAGGAAATCCTTTCGCGACCGCCGTGATGAAAAAGATCTTGATTGTCAAACTGAGCTCCCTTGGGGACATTGCCCACGCCTTGTGGCCGGTGCATGTGCTAAAGGTTCGGACTGGCGCCGAGATCGATTGGGTGGTCCAGCCGGAATATGCCTCACTGCTGGCTGCTTTTCCCGATGTCCGCCGCGTGGTGCCGTTTCCCCGTCGCCATGCCATCCGGCACGGCCTGCCGTTTCTGCGCAACCTCCGCCAGCAACGGTATGATTTGATTGTGGACCTGCAGGGACTGTTGAAGAGCGCTTGGGTGGGGCGTGTGGCCCGTGGCGTTTGGCGAGTGGGGCCGGCCTGGGCGCGAGAGGGCGCGCCGTTGCTTTATCATGCGCAGGTGGCCCGCCGGGAGGGGCCGCGTCGCCATGCCACCGATGAATTGATGGATGTGGTGGATTCCATTGCGCCTCCCGAACCGGAGGAAGCCATTCCGCCGCTGGTGTTGGATGTTCCGCCTGACGCTCAGGAGGAACCGGGACCCCACGTGGCCTTGGCCCCGTTTTCCCGGTGGGGCACCAAGGATTGGCCGGTGGAGAAATTTGTGCAACTGGGCCGCCGCCTAGCAACGGAAATGGGTTGCCGTCTCTCCATCATCGGTGGGGCGGAGGATATGGAAAAAGGCGAAGAGCTGGCGCGCCGGATCGGGGAAACCACATGGAATGCCTGCGGGCGGACGAATCTGCCAGCACTGTGTTCCTTGTTGAAAAGCATGGATGTGGTGGTGAGTGTGGATTCAGGCCCGCTGCATTGGGCGGATGCGATGGGCGTGCCGGTGGTGGCCGTGTATGGCGCCACCGATCCCGCCCGCACCGGACCCTGGCGCCAGCTGGACCATGTGGTGGTGAAGGAGGGCTTGGCCTGCCGTCCCTGCCATTCCCGCATCTGTGCCCGGGGCGATCTGGCCTGCTTGACCACCCTAGATGTCGATACGGTCTTCCGTGCCGTCATGGCCCGCCTGTAGTCGCGCCGCTCCGGCATTGACGCTCCCTGCGAAAAAGAGTACAAGGATCAGAATTTTTCAGTGGAAAACAGGAGAAACAGACGCACATGAGTGAGACGATTTCAGGCCGTGTGTTGATCACCGGCGGTAGTGGGTTTTTAGGCATCAACCTGGTTCGGTACCTCCTCTCCAAAGGCGTGACGGACATCCGCTCGCTGGACCTCATGGCGTTCGATTATCCCGAGAAAGACCGGGTGGATGCCGTGGTGGGGGATATCCGGGATGTGGACACGGTGGCGAAGGCCATGGATGGTGTCCACTATGTGATTCATACGGCGGCGGCATTGCCGCTCTATTCGGAAGAAGACATTTTTACCACGGATGTGGACGGCACTCGCTATGTGTTGGAAGCCGCAGAAAAAGCGAAGGTCAACCGGTTTGTCATGATTTCCAGCACGGCGGTATACGGCATTCCGGACCACCATCCGCTGCTGGAAACCGATGAGCTGGTGGGGGTGGGCCCCTACGGTCGCGCCAAAATCGAAGCGGAAAACGAGTGTCTGAAGGCCCGGGCCAGGGGGCTTTGCGTGCCGGTCATCCGTCCCAAATCCTTCATCGGCCCCGAGCGCCTAGGCGTTTTTGCCATGCTGTACGACTGGGCCTATACCGGCCACGGTTTTCCCATGATCGGAAACGGCCGAAACCGCTACCAACTGCTGGATGTGGAGGATTTGTGCGCCGCGATCTGGCTGACGTTGACCCTACCGGCGGAGACGGTGAACGACACGTTCAACATCGGCGCGAAGGACTTCACCACCATGCGCGAGGATTACCAGGCGGTTCTGGATGAAGCCGACCACGGTAAAAAGATTCGCGCCTTCCCCGCCGCCCCGATGATTCTGACCCTCCGTTTGTTGGAATGGTTGCATCTTTCCCCGCTGTATAAATGGGTCTATGAAACCGCCAGCAAGGATTCCTTTGTCAGCATTGAAAAGGCCGAGAATCTGTTGAGCTACCACCCCCGTTATTCCAACAAGGATGCTCTCGTGCGCAACTACAAATGGTATGTGGAGCATTTGGATCGGTTCCAGAATGCCAGCGGTGTTTCCCACCGTGTGCCCTGGAAGCAGGGCATCCTGAGCCTCGCCAAACATTTCTTTTAGACCGTGGCATGGCGACATCCGGTCAGGGAAAGGTGGAGTTGCACTGTCCGGCTTGTGGAAGGGATTCTTGGCTGGTCCGAAAAGCGGAATACGATGGCTTCACCAAAACGGGCGATTCGCTTTCCTGCGCCCTGTGCGGCCATCGGTTTGCCTCCGAGGCGGACATCCCTTTCAAAAAGGGACACCGTCCGCGTGTGTTTACAGAAGCGGATAAACCCTGCCCTGTCCATTTGTTCGCGGAAGAGGAGAGAGGGCGGATGTGCCGCTATTGCCGCGAGTATGTGGTGAATCCCTTCCTGCAGCGCTGTGGATTGCATCGCTGCGAAGTGGAAGCCACGGATACGTGCCCCCGGTTCGAGCCGAAGAAAACATCTTCCGCGGACGGCGGAGAAGGCGTGACGCCCCTAGGGCCTTTGGGATGAACATACTCCCCCGCCGGATGGTGGTGGGGGGCATCGGTTGGGGGAAGGGGTTAGTAGCTGCCGCCCAAACCGCCGGGAATGCCGGGGGAGCTTTCCCACGGCTGGCTCATGTTCCACGGCAGATCGGATTCCGCATCCGGCGACGCACAGCCGCCCACCATCCATAAAGCCGCCGCAAAAGCCGCCATGCACAAAATGGATGCCCTGCGCTTCATGGCCAAAGAGAAGGCACGGCACCGTAGAAATTGATTTCCAGCACCTGAAGGACGACCACGGCAACGAGAAGAAGCAGGGCCGCCAGGCTCATGATAGACAACCCGTTAGAAGAGAACATCATCGCCCTCCTGAATGGAATCCTTTTGGAAATCCGGCAAAACTTCTGCAATGGACACATTGTCCAACACGCGGCTCAGCTGGATTTTGCCGAGCATCTGGTCGCCGCGGTGGATGATCATTTCCGCTCCCACCTTGGCCCCGCTCGCTTCGCCGATGTCGATGATCACAAAATTCCAGTCCGGATTGAGATAGACAATTTTGGCCGTGGTTCCAACGGCCATGTTGGTGGTGGAATCCGCTTCCTTGTCGTATTGGGCCAGAATGAGTTCCAACGCATTCTTTTCCTCTTCCAGACCGGCAACCTGATCGCGCAGGGCATCCAGTTCCTCATTCAGGTTGGCCAGTTGCATTTCCAAGGAGGATTTTTCTTCTTCCAGGCTGGCGATCAGATTGCTCTGCTCGATCAACTCTTGGTCCTTGGCGCGGATGGTCTCATTCAATTGGACGATCTGCGTGCGGGCATCTTCCAGCTGGTTCCGGGTGATTTCGAGCTCGTTCCGGGTGTTCTCCAGATCCAAGCGGGTGTTTTCCAGATCGGTTTTCGTGTCTTCCCAGCCTTGGAGAACGGCTTGGGCGACGGAATGGGCGCGATTCAATTCGGCATCCATGCGGCCGATATCCGCAGTTTTGTCCACCCGTAGATTGGAGATGGCGAAGGGGACTGCCTGCTGGATATCTTCGGAGAGGGAACCGCGCAAGGTGGAAACCACTCGATTCATTCCATTTTCCAGTTTTTGGGTGCGATCCTTGATGAGGGTACGCTTGGGGAACAAGACAGTGGCTTGAATCACCAGCGCGGCAATGCTGACCAACAACACAATAACAACAAGTGGCTTTAACAATTTCGCCATAGCGTCCTCCAAATTACATTTGCGGGGACATTGTGTGGAAAAGGAAGGCGGATGTCAAACTTCAAAAGGGACGGAGGGAGAAGGAATTAGCGAGATCCGCCCTCCTGCCGAGTCCGCAGTCGGTTGGGAGTCATCCGGCGCCTGTTATTGCAGGTTGGCGGAGGTGAGATCGGCATTGGCGCCCGATCCGCCGGGCTCACCATCGGCGCCGTAGCTCATCACTTCAAAGGGTTCGTTCTGCCGTCCGGGCGACAAATAGAGGTAGGGCCGCCTCCACGGGTCCAGTGGCAGGGTGCGGCTGTTGAGATAGCCCCCCTCGGGATAGGCCAAGGGGATGGGTTCCCGCGTGGGGCGCTCGACGAGGGCATCCAAGCCCTGTTGCTGGGATGGAGGGGCGCCATGGGCCAGGCTGTAGGTGGTCAGGGCCGTAGCGAAAGACTGTAGCTGGGATTTGGCGGTGGCCTGCTTGCCCATGTTCAGTTGCGGCGCCACGTTCACCACCACCACGCCGGCCAGAAGGGAAATGATGGCCAAGACAATCAGGATTTCCACTAGGGTGAAACCTTCGCGGCGGCAAGAAGGAGAGGAAGTTGGAATGTTCATATGCATGGCCTCAAAACAGGGTGGGCTGGGAATCCGCGCAGAAGGATTCAGGCGGGGAAGCATCCAGTTTTTTTACAAGGGCGTCAAGTTTGCCGAGATAATACAGTACGTTTTCATCCCGTTTCTCCGGATTGAAATCGGCCGCCAGCCTGGCATTGGCATGCACCGGCACATTCTTCTTTCCACCGGTGACGTAATAGGCCACGGCATCGCCGGCCTGGAAGGGACGGCCAGAGGCGATGGCGACTTCATAGGCGGGCTGGCGCGACTTCCCCTGGTTTTCGCGTTTGCGTTGATAGGCGGCCGGGGAATCGGAAAGCATTTCGGTCTTGGCCAGCGCTTCAATCGGCAGGCGCCGCTCGGCCACGTCCAGCCGCCGCCGTCGGATCATGTCGGGGATTTCCGCCGCCCGCTCGTGCAACATCAAGGTGAGCCATTCCCGCAGGAAATCTCGCAGGAAGGGTTCCAGACCCCTAGATTTCAAGGCCGCCCCTTTGATGACGACGGAGCCGTCCTCTTCCAGGAGAGCGTAGTTTTTCATTTTATAGGAAAACATGGCGGGATAGAAGCCATCGAATTCTACATCAATGCCCTCCGGCAGGTGGGAGCGGAATCCGGCCTGGAATTCGGCCAGCCGTTGGGGGGTGGAGATGCCGGAGGGCGGAGTGAAATAGATGCCGTCGGTGTCCATTTCAATGGGCATGGCTCCCAGCTCGCGCAGTTTGGCCACCATGTTGCGGAGAATGTCGCGGCCGCGTTCTGTCACATGCGCCGCCAGCTCATAATCGTTGAACCGGCCGGGCGCAAAGGCCAGATAGCCGTAGAAAGAGTTGATGAGGATCTTAAACGTGGTTTGGAGGGCATCCCAGCGGCCCGCCTCGTCGGACGAGAGCTTGGGGTTCCGAGCCTGGATTTTGGCTTCCACGCGGAAGTCCCGCAGGTGGGCCAGCAAGCGGAGGAAGATGCCGAGGGCGTCGTTTTTTGGATTCCGCCCTTCCCGGAGGAGAATGGAGGGATATAGCGAGCGCACGTCGCAGTGTTGCACATTCCGGGCCAGGCCTTCGAAAAAGACATCGGTATAGGCGCCCTCGAAGGCCTGTGCGGGGAGGGGGGCCGGAATGGAATGGCCCGCCCGGAGATATTCCCGCAGCAACAGCGACTCGATTTTGCCCGCATTGCCACGGAGACAGACAGTTTCGAGGGGCATGGGAAGCAGTTGGCTTTGCGCGAACGGCGCATTCAGCAGGATGGGGGTGATGGCGGCAGTTTCCCGGATGTCGTCGCTGGCATAGCTCAGGAAGGCTGCCGGATCCTGGTGGAACGTGGCCGCGATGCGGTTGCCATCCAGATAGGTCCGCTTCTCCGCCGCCACGCCGAAATGCCGGGCCACGGTCTTCAGGGAGTGGTTTTCAAAGACGCGGAGGGACGCGTCGTAGGTCAGTGCCAGCAGGTAGGTGTCCACAATCTGGCGGCCGTACAGGTGGTAGCGTGGATAGGTCACCACGCGCTCTGCGGCATTGAAGCGCGCCGCGTGCGCCATGGGTCGGCTGCCGTCCCGTCCGAGGGGGAGCGCCACCTTGTGCCGCCGAGCGCGGGTTTCAATATACGGCAAGTCAAATTTGAACAGGTTGTGGCCGGCCAGCACATCGGGATCGCGTTTCTGAAATATGGCCGCGAACTTTTTCAACAGCGCTTTTTCATCTAGGTCCGTTGCGGAAAGAAGGGTTTCCCAGCCCTTGCCGTCCGATAGGGCGATGCAGAGGATGCGGTCTTCCGGGCGTTCCGGGTTGGAAAAGTCACGTTCCGGGGCGCAATCGGTTTCAATATCGAGGAAGAGGAAGTTCAAATCCTTCAGCAACAGGTCTCGGAAGGAGGTTCGGCCCGTATCCATCAAAAACTGCTGAACAGGATCTCGCAGCACAAAATACGGCGCGGCGGCGTCCGAGGGGGCGCGTCCGGTGGACTTCCGCAGGTGCGTCAACGCCTTCTCCATGGCCGTCCAAGTGGGGAATCGGGCCAGAACGCGGTAGGGATTCTCCCCCGCCAAATGGAAAAACCGGGGCGCAGGCTCGAACCCATCCATCCATTCCTTTTGGGTCAGCCAGAGATATGGCTCAAACGGTTCATCCCGGGTGGAAAGCTCATCGTTCAACCGGATGAACAAGCGCATGGCATCCGCTGTTTCGCCTGGAACATGCTCCAGTGCCACCAAGCCGGGTTCCGGAGTGAATCCATAGACCAATTCGTCGCGTGTAATCGCTTTCATTAATTCATTCTATCAAAAGAATCCCGCCGTGTATAGTCCGCCGCCTCCCGTCGGAGGCGGTGGGCGGGAATTCAAAAATAACCATTAAATTTTACCAGTAAAAAACAAACATTTTACTTGCCTTGTCGAGCGGTTTACTTGATAAAGGCAGTTAAAAAATGAAGGCGCAAGGAAAACGTATGACGACGAAGAGAAAGACAATCAAGGATATTGCGAAGGAAAGTGGTTTTTCACTCAGCACCGTCTCGCTGGTGTTGAACAACCATCCCCGCATCAGCCAGGCCACCCGGGAGCAGGTGATGACGGTGGTAAAAAAGTATAATTTTTATCCCAACAGTGCGGCACGAGGGTTGGCATCCAAATCCAGTAAAACGCTGAGTGTGGTGATTCCGAACCTGACCCGCGTTTTTTCCGACATCTACCTCGGTGAAATCATTTCCGGTATTTACGAGCGGGCGACATCGCAGGGGTATAAGATTCTGTTGGACATTGCGACGTCGCAATTCATCAAGTCGCAGGAATATACCAAGCTCCTAGCCAGCCGCCGCGCCGACGGCATGCTGTTCATCGCCTCCGACATCCATGCCGATTACCTCAGCGTGTTTGAGAGCAGCCCGTACAACTTCATCCTCGTCAACCATCTCTTCCCGGGGAAAAAGCTGAATTTTGTGAGCGTGGATTATGCCTCTTCCGCCCGCTTGGCGGCGGAGCACCTGCTGGGGCTGGGCCATCGCCGGATCGGCTTGATTGCCGGAACAAACACCCACACCGGCCTGCAGTTCCGAGATGAATTCCTCCGGATCTGCAAATCCTGGCCCGGCGGCGCCGCCAGCGTGACGTGGGTGGACGGCGGCGAAGAATGGAGCCAGCGCGGCGGCTATGCGGCCACGGCCAAACTAATGTCGCAGTTCAATGGCCTGACCGCCATCATGGCCTCCAACGACCGCATGGCGCTGGGCGCCATGCGGTGGATGGCGGACAACCGCCGCGATGTGCCCGGAAGTATTTCCATCATGGGCGTCGACGACATCCAGATGGCCACCTTCGTGAATCCAGGCTTGTCGACCATTCGCCACGACCTGTACCAAGTCGGCATTGAAGCCTGCAATCGGTTGGTCCAGCTCGTCAAAGGCGAAATTACGGAGTGTAGCGATCTGCTGCCAACCTCGCTCGTCGTCCGCGGCTCCACCTCCCGCGCGGCCAAATAGGGGCCGTTTTCCACCGTGTGGAAAAAAAGTTTCCACACCATGGAAAACCTGGCGGCCGCCCCTTCCGGGTTGAAAGACGCTCGGCCGTTTTGCGTGCGTCTGGGGGCCGCTGGCGGAGCGGGAAGGAGTCCCGGTTCCGGCGGGCGTTGCGCCTAGTCGCGGGGGGAGAGCCGGTAGCGGTAGAATCCGGGGGTGTTGCGGTCGATGGCGGGCTGCCAATCCGGCGCGTCCAGCCGGGCCGTGTGTTCCAGCGTGAAGTTGGGCAGGGGCGGCTGTTCGTTGGTTTTCGTGGTGATTTCGATCCAGGGGTTCAAGACGCCCACGGCGTCGAGGTCGAAGCCCGCAGAGCCCCATGTGGGGGTGGGGTCGAACACGGGGTGGGCATAGTGATCCATGTTGCGGCCATCGCCGAGCACATCCACCAGACGCACGTGAGTGATGCGGTGGATGTCCAGTTGTTCGTTCCCCGCCAGCAGGGCAAGGTCGAACGGCGTGCCGACGCCTTGGACGTGCTTGCCGGCAAAGCCGCCGTATGCGGTGGGGTCCGAGACGTTGGTGATGCCGTAGGTGTCCAGCCAGCGGGTTTCGAGGGAGTGGGAAGGGAAACGGACGAAGTGTTCTCCATCGGAGGAAACCTCCACGTAGGCGAGTTCCAAAAAGGTGTCGTCAAATGCATTTTCAAACACGACGAAGTCCGGGCCGCGACCATCCGTGATGGGGATGGGGAAGATCAGGGTGATCGTGCCGTTGTCTCCCAAGCTGACGACGTCCCGGCCCCCGTTCTCTCCATCGCCGCTCCATGCCGGACCCAGGGCATTTGTGGCGTTGGCGAAGTGGTTGGAGACACCGGGACCTGGGGCATAGTCTGCTACGTCAGAAGCCCAGCAGAGGATGTTGGGATGGGTGGAGGCGATGCCATCGGAGCCATCGGAATAGGCAAAGGCGATGTCGGCCAAAGCAAAGTACATGGGGGTGTTGGGGCCGTAGGCGCCGACATCGGTGGTGGAGAGGACGGCCGTGATGTCCACCACCTGATGGCCGAAGGATGTAAGATCCAGCGTGGTCCAATTGGTCTGGATGAAGGTGTGGCCGTCCCGGAAATCGGCGAGGAGATGCTCAAGGGTGCCGAGGGGACGCCCGTCGGCATCGTAGGCGGTGAGGGTCAGCCAAAAGACATCGCCGTCGGAAAACGGCCGGGCAAAGCGGTCGCCGTTGCGGAGAACGGCGGCGGTGTTGGCGGTGTTGTTGAGCCGGATGGAATGCGGGGAGGCGGGGATGGCGAAGCGGATGGTGGGGGAGGGGTCGAACTCACTGTTGTCGTAGGCGACGGCATAGGCGTGGTTCAATGGGGCGGCGGCGGCATATGGATTGCCGGGGGCGCCGTTTTCCTCGTGGGTCATGGTGGAGAGGGCATAGCCGGACCAAGAGGTGGTGCCGCCCCAATCCGTTAGGGTGTTGTTGAGCGTGATGTTGTCCACGACGGCGGGTGCATCGTTGATGACGTGTTCCGGCTCCGGCAACAGACGGTCGAACGAGACCAGGGCTTGGGCCCCCTGGGATACGCCGACGCATAGAAAAAGAAGACCGAGACTGAGTTGTATGTGACGCATGGGCGCCTCCTTTCCGCCCCAACCGCGAGGGCATACCGTGTTCATTTCTCCGGCGGCTCGTCTTCTGGCTTGCGGCGTCTACTTTTTCGCCTTCTCCCGCACGAGGCGAAATGGCGGATGAAATTTCGGTACCGGTTACAGCGGCGCGACCGCGCAGGAATTACACCTGCTTCCGTTGGCGGCCGGATGCGCACCCGTTGGTGGATGCACCGTGCGGGGGTATAACCGAAGAGAAGGCGAAAGGCAAGAAAAGAGGCGGCTAGAACTGGAGGAAATAATTGTGCGCTTTTTCGTGATCGAGTGTGGTGGGCGCGCCGTGCCCCGGATAGAGGGTGGGGTTGCCGGAGCGGTCGGCCAGGGTCTTTAGGGAGGAAAGCAGGATACGGGAATCCCCGCCCGGCAGGTCCGTGCGGCCTGCACTGCCGCGGAACAGGGTGTCGCCGGTGAACAAGGCGTTTTCCTCTTGAAGAAACCAGCAGATGCCGCCGGGCGTATGGCCGGGCGTGCCAATGCAGCTCCACGTACCGCCGATCAAGTCGAGGGTATCGCCGTCTTGCACAAAAGAGAGGGCTCGTCGGGGCTTCGGCGGGACGGGGGAAATGCCGGGAATGCAGTTCTGCGGCGAAAATCCCCAAGCGGCGTCGGCCCGGTGGATGTGGATGGGGGCGTCCGGCCAGGCGGCGGAAAGTTCCGCCAGGGCGCCGATGTGGTCGGTGTGGCCGTGGGTGATCAGGAAGGCGGCGGCGGTTGCCTGTTGCTCTTTCAGATGGCGGAGCAGGCGAGCGCCGTCTGCGCCGGGATCAATGACTACGGCCTGGCGGGTGTCCGGCTGGATGACGAAGTAGCAGTTTTCTTCGATGAAGCCGACTTCATGGGTTTCAATGTGCATCATGGCAGGAGGGGATGGAAAACAACAAACGCCCCGCGCGGATGAACGTGCGGGGCGCAGGACGGTTGAAGCCCACTGGTGTTTTACTTGGCCGCGGCCTTGCGGACCATGGCCCCGACGCGGTTCTTTTTCCGGATGGCGGTGTTTTTGTGTACAATGCCGTGTTTGACGCCTTTGTCCAAGGCGGAGCAGTAGGCGGCATAGGCCTCCTGCGTCTTTGGCATATCTTCGCCATCGACGGTATTGAGCAAATTCTTCCGCAGCGTCTTGAGCTGCGATTTGGTTCCGCTGTTGCGCTTGCGCGACTTCTCGGCGGTTTTCACGCGTTTGATGGCGCTCTTAATATTGGGCATGATTCTCTCTCCTGATTCCTATTCAAAAAGTGGCGGTCATAGTAGCGGCGAAACGCGGAATGTCAACGTTTTTGACGCAGGCCGCCTTCTTTGGGTTGCATCTAGGAAGGAAGGTTGGCATAGTCTGTGACCTGAATACCGTCATGAAAGCGGTTCATTTGATCGAGCATAAGGAGTTTTGAAATGGCTGAATTGAATTATGGCTTGTCCGAGTTGGCGTTGGAAATCCGCGAAATGGTGCGTGAGTTCGCCCGGACGCGTGTGAAGCCCGTTCGTGCGGAACTGGATGAAAAGGAAATTTTTCCGACCGAACTGCTCCGTGAGCTGGGCAAAATGGATTTGATGGGCTTGTACATTCCGGTGGAATACGGCGGAACGTTTGAAGGCGATAGCCTGCCAAACATCGTGGCCGTCGAGGAGCTCAGCCGCATTTGCATCGGCGTGTCGGTTTCGTATGCCGCCAACGGGCTGGGAGCCGATCCCATCCTGATCGGCGGTAGCGATGAGCAGAAGAAGAAATACCTTCCGCCGCTGGCCCGCGGGGAGAAGTGGGCGGCCTATGCCTTGACCGAGCCCAATGCCGGGTCGGATGCGGGCTCCATCCGCACGACGGCGGTGAAAAAAGGGGACCGCTATGTCCTCAATGGCACCAAGCAATGGATCACCAATGGCGGTGAAGCGGACATCTATACGGTGTTTGCCGTCACGGACAAGAACCGCGGCGCCCGCGGGGTGAGTTGCTTTATTGTGGAAAAGGGGACGCCGGGCTTCAGTTTCGGCAAGAAGGAAAACAAGCTGGGCATCCGCGCCAGTGCGACCCGTGAATTGATTTTTGAAGACTGCGAAGTGCCGGCGGAAAACCTGATCGGTCGCGAAGGCACCGGCTTCATTTGGGCGATGAAGACGTTTGATGTCTCCCGTCCGGGCATTGCGGCCCAGGCGATTGGTCTGGCGCAGGGGGCCCTGGATGAAGCGGTGATGTATGCCAAGGTTCGCGAACAGTTTGGTCGGCCGATCATCGCCAATCAGGGCTTGAGCTGGATGCTGGCGGAAATGGCGACCAAGGTGGAAACCGCTCGTGCGCTAACCTATGCCACGGTGAGGACGATCGACAGCGGTGCAAAGGACTATTCCAAGTTCTCCGCCATGTGCAAGATGTATGCTTCGGACATCGCCATGCAGGTGACGACGGACGCCATCCAGGTTTTCGGCGGCTACGGCTATATGAAGGAATATCCGGTGGAGAAGATGTTCCGCGATGCCAAGATCCTCCAAATCTACGAGGGTACCAATCAAATCCAGCGTGACATCATCGGACTGGCGTTGAACAAGGAATACGCCGCCGCCGCCAAGGCCTAGGCACCTTGGTCCGGGACCTGCCCATTCGGAAGCAGGACGCCATTCCAGTTGGGTGTGAGAATATTTGAACACGTAGCTGGGGTTTTTGCGGCATGCGGGAATTCGCTGGGATGTGGAAGATGCCGCGTTGCTGGATGGCGCCGTCAGTCGGCTGGAACGGCAGATTCCCTCGATGGAGGAAGTGGCGCAGGCCACGCAAGACGGGCCGGTGTTTGCCATTCTGTACATGTTGATTCCACCTCCACCACTGATTTGGGATACGAATGAGTTGGCGGAAAAAGGTGGTCGGTCCCTGGAAGAGGTGTATGCGGGCAATTTGAGGCGAATGGATTTCGTCATCGGCAAGCGGATGCCCCGCCTTCGGGAGGCAGGAAGCTGGGATGCCTCCATGGTGGTGTTGACTTCCGATCATGGCTGGCGGGAAAGCCCATCCCTCCTGGAACAGGGCGAAAAGATGGAAGAAGAGGATCCATCCCATGGCCTTCGTCTTGTGCCGCTCGTGGTGAAATTTCCCTCTCAGAAACAGCCGGACGTGGTGGAAGAACCTTTTGAGACGAAGAAACTTCATTCCTTGATTGAAAAGTTTCTCCAAACGTCATACACAGGTGAGTGATTCCATTTGTGGGAGTACAGAAAGGAACCCATGCATATCATTGTTTGTTTGAAACAGGTGCCCAACACCACCCAGGTGCGGATCAATCCGGAAACCAACACCCTTGTTCGAGACGGGGTGGAGTCCGTGATGAACCCGTTCGATGAGAATGCCTTGGAAATGGCGTTGCAATTGAAGGAAAAACATCCCGGCACCCGCGTGACGGCGTTGACCATGGGCCCGATGCAGGCGGCGGACATGCTGAAGGAAGCGGTCGGTCGCGGGGCGGATGAGGTGGTGCTGTTGTGCGATCGAGCCTTTGCCGGATCGGACACCTGGGCGACCAGCTATGCCCTCAGCACGGCCATCCGGCGGCTGGAGCCAGCGGATTTGGTGTTGTTCGGCAAGCAGGCCATTGATGGGGACACGGCGCAGGTCGGCCCCGGCGTGGCGGATTGGCTGGGGATTCCGTGCATTACCTATGCGCAGGGAATTGAAGTTGCCGGTGAAACCGCTGTGGTGGAACGGGCGTTTGAGGACGGCTATGAGAAGCTGGAGGTGACCCTTCCGTGCGCCTTGACCGTGTTGAAGGAGGCCAATGTTCCTCGGATGGCGTCGTTGCGCGGCAAAATGGCGGCAAAGAAGCTGGCCATTGAGCCGATGACGGCGGAAGCGTCCGGCGCGGATCCGGCCAAGCTGGGGTTGGCTGCTTCCCCAACGCGTGTGATGAAGATTTTTTCACCGCCGCCCAAGACAGGCGGGGTGAAATGGGAGGGCGAGGAGCCCGTCGTGGTGGCGCGGCGCCTAGTGGATATGCTGCGGGAACGTAATGTGATTTAGGGAGGAAATGATCATGGGTTTGAAGATTAACCGGGAAGCCTGCATCGGATGCGGCGTGTGCGTTTCCACCTGCCCCTTCGGCGCTTTGGCGCTCGACGAGGCGGAAAAAGCCGTAGTCAACGAGGCCTGCACCGCCTGTGGAGCATGTGTGGATGCGTGCCCCACCAATGCCCTAGTCCTGGAGGTGGCGGAAAAAACCGCGCCGGATCTGGAAGTGGATGCATGGCGGGGCGTGTGGGTGTTTGCCGAGCAGCGCGCCGGCAAATTGCAGGATGTGGCGTTTGAATTGCTGGGCGAGGGTCGGGTGCTGGCGGACCGCTTGGGCGTCGAGCTGTGCGCCGTGCTGTTGGGTGAAAAGGTCAAGGATCTGGCGCCCGCGCTGTTCGAACATGGAGCGGATAAGGTGTATCTGGTGGATCATCCCGCCCTAGCGCATTATACGGCGGAGCCCTATGCGGAGGCCATGACGGCATTGATCCGCCGGTATAAGCCCGAAATTCTTCTGGCTGGCGCCACCAGCATGGGCCGCGGCTTCATCGCCAAGGTGGCGATCCAGGTGGGCACCGGACTCACAGCGGATTGCACGGGGCTGGATATTGATCCGGAGAAGCGCCTGCTTCTTCAGACGCGCCCGGCATTTGGCGGCAACATCATGGCCTGCATCATTTGCCCGGACCATCGTCCGCAAATGGCCACGGTCCGCCCAAAGGTCTTCAAACAGCCGGAGCCGGAGCCCGGGCGGACTGGGGAATTGATTGTGGAGGCGTTGGATGTGCCTCCGGCAAAGGTCCGTGTCCTGGAGATGGTCAACACCATGCAAAATGAGGTGAACGTGGCTGGCGCGGAGATCATTGTGACGGGCGGCCGCGGCATGGGAGGGGCGGAGAATTTCAAGCTTCTTCGGGAGCTTGCGGATGCCTTGGGCGGCGCCGCCGTGGGCGCCAGCCGTGCGGCGGTGGATGCGGGCTGGATTTCCAGCTTCCACCAGGTCGGACAGACCGGTAAGACCGTGCGGCCCAAAGTATATATCGCCTGCGGCGTTTCGGGCCAGATCCAGCATCTGGTGGGAATGAACAGCAGTGACACGATCATTGCGATCAACAAGGACCCGGATGCTCCGATCTTCAACGTGGCCGATGTCGGCATTGTGGGGGATCTTTTCCAGATCATTCCCGAAATCATCCGATCGCTGAAGTCTTAACATCTTATTAATGGTCTGTGGCGGCACCTTTTGCATTGCCATGCGATGTCTTTCTATGGCATATACGAACATACTTGTTGGTGCAGGTGAGTGGATGGAGCGTCCTTAACGTTAGGGAGAAGAGATATGCGAATAGCGAGTGGGATTTTGGCCGGGTTGATGATGGCGTTTGTTCTGAGCGCCTGTGCGTCTTGGAATGTCGATGTGAGCCGCCTGCAGCTGGGCATGGAAGCAGATGCCGTCCAAGATGCCATTGGAAAGCCGTTTGCGATCCGCGCCGCCAAGGTGTATAGCGATGAAGAGTGGTCGGAAGTCTGGGAATATCTCCCGCCGGCCTTTACCTGGGAACCGAAAACCTATTGGATTTACTTTGAAAATGGAAAAGTGGTGCAATGGGGTGAACCGGGAGATTTTAGTGGGTCGAGCGCCAGCGCCGTACGGGAATACAATCCCAATAAGAGCACGCGATAAGTAGATGGGACGTCCAATCGGCAGAAAACCGGTGTGCCGGTTGTTTGGCGACGAGACGTGCGCTTCCATGTACAATGATGTTCAACCCAAGGCTGTACGGATGCCTTCGCCTCTAGGGGGGCGGCGGCGGAGCGGGTGGACATGGGGGGGAAGCCTCCTGCTGATTCTGGGCATCTCCACGGCCGTGCACGCGCAATCCTTCCGTTTGGGAACGTGGGATGTGACGATGAGCGCCGGGGTGGACTTGGTCTACGACAGCAATGTGGACGAAGCCTATCCGGATGAGCAGGTGGCGGGATATCGAAAGGACGATTTCCTGTGGATTCCCCGGTTGTCGTTGTCCACCAAGCCCATGGTGTTGGGGCCCGGCACCACCCTGTCGGTTGTGGGAAACCTCTCCTACGAAGATTATTTTCGCCGGAATGACCTAGACGTTGAACTGTACAACCTGACGGCGAATTTCCAATCCATGATGCCGCGTGTCACGTTCGGCGGATATGCCATGATGCAGTATGATGTGGAAAACGAGATGGACGACACCTATTATCCCGGTGGACGTTCCCGGGATCCCTACAGCACATACGAGGGCAATCTATTCTTCAATTGGAATTTCAACCGGCTGCGAGTGGAGACCTACATCACCTATACTCGCGAACGCCATGACAACGAACAATATAAGCCGGATGATCAGGACGAAGTCGATTGGTTCGCAGGTGTTTACTTGGATCTCTTTTCCTGGGGAAGCCTTTACTATTCCTATGAGCGGGACATTACGACCTTTGCGCAGAATGATGTGGAGGAAAAGGAGATCACGAAGGAATTCGGGTTGACCGGCACTCTTCCGCTCACTTGGATTCGGCATCCGCAAATCACCTATACCTTCGGGCTGAAATCCGAAGACAAGGATGATGCCGAAGGGGCAACATGGGAGCCCAACCATGTCATTACCCTGGCGGACGAGTTACAGCTCAGCCGGAGCCTTCTCTTTAGCGGGACGGCGACGTGGGAGAATGAAGTGGCGGATGACGAGGTGGGGTTCACCTTCACGTTTTCCTTGGAACATCAGATTTCTCCCCGCGTCCACCAGAGCCTGAGTTTTGAACAAGAGCCCGAATCCACGTTTGGATCCAACAAGGACACAAAGCTGACCGCGTATGTGTATCAGCTGGGTATCCGGGACCTCTTCATCCCACGGTTGAATTTCAATGGGTCCATGGAGTACAAAGAGGAAGAACCGCTGGGGGTGGAGAATCCTAGGACGGAGTATACGCCTCTGCTGACCATCCAGTTCATGCATGACCGCCTTTTGTCGCGGAGACTGTCCAGAACGCTGTCGTACATATACACGTGGGAAGGCTCCAATTTCCACGAGGAGGGTGCCAATGAGCGGCATCTCATCACCTATGGCTTAAATTACCAGTTTTAGGCGATGCATGTGAAGGCGACATCCCAAATCTCCCGTTGTGCTGGATGCTGGGGTGGGGTAAGGTGCGGACCATGAGGGCAGTGAAGTTTCTTTTTAAATGGTTCACATGGGCGGCCGTGTGCTTGGGTGTCGGATGGGGGACCTTGGCGCAGGCGCAGGTGGATTCCCTGGGCCGTCGGATTCTGGCGGGCGACCGGCTTCATGTGTCCGTCCGGGAGCAGCCCGACATGTCCCGGGTGTATGCCGTGGCGGGGGATGGTTCCATTGATTTTTCCTTTGCCGGCCGCATTGTGATTGCCGAATTGACGGCGGAGGAAGCGGCCCGCAAGCTGGAGCGGGTGCTGGAGGATACTTATTTCAAGGAAGCCCACGTCACCATATCCATAGCCAATTTTGTGGAGGGGGATGTGCTGGTGACCGGGGCGGTTCGTACGCCGGGCCATCTGCCGTTCCGCGGGGATTCCATTTTGACGCTGATGGAGGCCATCGCCCGTAGCGGCGGACTGACCGACCAGGCGGCGGGCGACCGTGTCCGAATCCTGCGCTGGTCCCCCGGAGGGGGAATGGAGCGGCGGACCATCGAGGTGAACGTCCAGGCGATGTTGGACACCATGGATTTTTCCAAGGATCAATATCTGCGCCCTCGGGATATTGTGGCCGTGCCGGTGCGAGGAGAAGAGGAAGGCAACAATGAGTTCTTGGCCCTGGGCGAGGTGAAAACTCCCGGGTTTCATCCATTCAGTTCCAATTTGGATGTCATCAAGGCCGTAAGCCGCGTGGGTGGGCTCAGCGAATTTGCCGATTGGGAAAGCGCCCGCATTCTGCGGTTGCGCTCCAATGGCGAATATGCCGTGATTCCGCTGGACCTCAGCCGACTGTTCAGCTCTGCAGACATGTCCATGAACCTTCCGCTCCAACGGGGCGACATCTTTTTTGTTCCCTCGGTCCGCAACCTAGTCCGTGCGCAGGTGTTTTTGCTGGGCGAGGTGGTGGCGCCGGGCGCGGTATCGTTGACTCCAGGCCCAAATGCCACAGCCGCCCGTGTGATTTTGGCCCACGGCGGTATGACGCCTCTTGCCAACAGCGGCCGGGTGCAGATTCAACGCGACGCTCCGGACGGAAGCAAGAAAACCATGGTGGTGGATGTCGGGCGCATCCTCAAGCAGGGATCGTTTGAGGCGGATGTTCCCTTGCAGGACGGCGATGTGATTGTGGTGCCCGAGAAGAATTTTTTGGGATTGTAATATGCGAGAAATCATACAGCGACCCGACACCCTGACGCCGGAACACGAGTTGGCCGCGTCGGCTCCTGCCGGAAATGCCGGGGGCATGGACATTCGGCGGTATATTTACATGATTGCCCGGCGGCTTTGGTTGCTGTTGATCTGCTTTTTTGCGTCCATCGTCATCATGCTGGTTATGATGATGCGGCAGGAACCCCAGTTCCAGGCCGTCGCCAAGCTTCAACTAACCCGTTCGGTCGGCCTGCCGGCCAACCTCCAACAGCGCGACATGGAAACCATTGTGGGGGACTATGCCCAGACGCAACGGACCATCATCCTCAGCACGAATGTCATTTTGAAGGCACGGAACAAGCTGGGCCTCACGGCGCAGGAATTTGATTCCAAGGCCTCCTCCTTGACGGTCCAGCCTGGGTGGCAGACCGCCATCCTGTCCATCACCGTCACCAGCTTGGATCCCGTGTTTTGCGCGGATTACGCCAATGCCATTGCGGAAGCCTATGTGGAATACAAGCGCGAGGAACGAAGTGGCAGTTCGCAGGATACCGCGCAGAACCTCTCCAACCAGGCAAAGGATTTGGCGGTGCGCATCGAGGGGATGGAAAACGATTTGCTTGCTTTTGTCCGGGAAAACAGCGTGGTGGGGATCCAGGAGCGGGGGAATGTGGCGGCCTCCCTGCTGGCCCGGCTCTCCTCCCAGTCGGCGGAATTCCGGACCCAGCGCATGTTGCTGGAAGCTCAGCAGCCCCTGCTGGCCCAGGCCTCGGATGAAGTGGTGCTGGCCACATTGGAATATGGCTTGGCGTCGCCCGCCACCTCCGCCGTCGTGCTGCAGGACGGCTCCTCCCTGACGGAAGGAGTGGAAAGCTTGATTGACCGCGGCGTGGTGGAACCGCCCCATTGGGATACCCTCAAGCGCGAAAAAGCCATTCTGGAGGCCCAGTTGGTGTCCTATCGGAAAAAATATAAAGATGCCCATCCGCTGATCCAGGAAACCCTGCGGAGACTTCAAGAGAACGAAGATGCCATCAAAGTGGAAATCCAATTTGCCCTGAAGCAGTACTACTCGCAGCTGGAAGCCTTGAACATCAAGGAAAGAGCCGCCCAGCGTGTGGAGGCGGAATGGGAGGAGCAGGCGCTCGAAATCGACCGGAAGCAAAAGGAATACGAAGGACTCCAGCGCAATATGGACCGCGCCCAGCGGTTGTATGAATTGATTTTGAACCGGCTGCAGGAAGTGGACATTTCCGCCGGCATCCAGTTGGAATCCGTCCGGATTTTGGAACGTGCGCTTGTTCCCGGCGGGCCCATCCAGCCTCGGAACCTGCAAAGCCTTTTCCTGGCCGCCCTGATCGGCCTCGCGCTTGGCGTGGGCTTGATTTTCATGCTGGAATTCATGGATGACTCCATCCGGGCGCCGGAGGATGTTCCTAGGGCCCTCCAGTTGAATTTCTTGGGCCTGATCCCCTCCGCCCATTGGAAGCAGGAGCGGGAGGACGCCTATTGGATCGGCAATGTGGAAGCATCTAGCGGTTTTGCGGAATCCTACCGCAACATCCGCTCGGCCCTGTTGTTGAATCCAAGCGGAACTCCGTTCAAAACCATCACCGTGGTTTCTTCGGTTCCCAAGGAAGGAAAAACCACCACCTGCGCCAATCTTGCCACCAGTTTTGCCCAGAGCGGTTACCGGGTGCTGGCGGTGGATGCCGATTTTCACCGCGGCGGGCTACACCGCCTCTTCGGTCTGCAAGCTGGCCGAGGCTTTGCCGAAATCCTGATGGAAACCGCCACACTGGATCAGGTTCTGCAGCCAACCAAGGTGCCGGGACTCGATCTGGTCGGCACCGGGACATTTCCGGTGAATCCGGCCGAGCTGGTGTTGCGCCCGTCCATGAAGGCGTTTCTCGATCAGGTGGCCGGTATATATGATTATGTATTCATTGACGCGCCTCCGGTGCTTGCTGTTTCCGAAGCCACCGTGATTTCCTCCCAGACGGATGTGGCCCTGATGGTGGTGTGGAGCGGCCGGACCTCCCGCAAACTGGTACAGAACGCCATCCGTCAGTTGTTGATTCGCGGCACCCATTTGATCGGTTGCGTGCTGAATAATTTGGATGTGGTCCAGATGGGCTATTACGGTGCCTCCAGCTATTACCCGTATTATGGGTATGACTACCGCTATGAAGAAGAGCCGGCCGACGACAGAAAGGACAAGGCCTAGGGGCGCTCCTGCGGTCGATCGCCAGCCATGGTCATTATTTTTCAGCGCAACTCGAAGCTCTCCAGCCGCTCTGTCTTTTTGACGCTGGGCGATTGGGCCATCATTTTCGTGGCGCAGCTGGTGTCCGTCT
>JAISGX010000144.1 GCA_031262805.1 Verrucomicrobiota bacterium
CCCCCCCCGGCCCCCCCCCCCCCCCCCCCCGCCCCCCCCACCCACCCACCCCCCCCCCCCCCCCCCCCCCCCCCCCCCCGGGGCCGCCGGCGTTTGCATAAGCGGGACACCCTGCGCGAAACCGAACCATAAAGCAAGCGGAAAGCTTGTCCGCCCGATTACGCCTGGCATGGCCCTCCAAGAGCGTCCTCCGGTGCCGAACATCAAGCGGAGTGCGGCCTTTCCCAAAGGGGAATGTCACCGCTTTTCCTTCCCCCTGTCATCTGGAGGTGCTTCCGCCAGCCCAGGCCTTCGGTGGTTCAACGCTCTCCCTTTTATGATGAACCGCACATGGGCGCCCCCATCCAATTGATGTTCTGTCGGGTGATGAGCGATCCGGCAGCGCGCCACGGAAACCGCGTGAAGGAAAGCGCCAGATGGCCCGGGCGTGAATGCCGCACGAAACCCCGTCGCGGGGCAATGCAAGAAAACAGGATTTCCTTGTGAAAGCTTCCTAGAGCAGATAACGTAAAGGCCATGAATACCACGTTGTATGATAAAGTCTGGAATAACCATGTGGTCCGCGAGGATGAAAACGGCTCTACATTGCTCTACGTTGATCGGCAGCTGTTGCATGAAGTGACGAGTCCGCAGGCCTTTGAAGGCCTGCGGCTGACGGGGCGGAAGGTCCGCCGCCCGAAACAGAACGTCGCCACCATTGATCATAATGTCCCCACGGATGATCCCACCTGCGTGCAGGACCCCGTTGCCCGAACCCAAATCGAGGCGTTGGAGCGCAACAGCAAGGAATTCGGCATTGCGTTATACGGCATTGGTTCTCCTTGGACGGGCGTCGTCCACATCATGGCGCCGGAATTGGGGCTGATTCTTCCCGGCCTGACGGTGGTTTGCGGCGATTCGCACACGGCCACCCATGGCGCTTTTGGCGCGCTGGCCTTCGGCATCGGAACCAGCGAGGTGGAGCATGTGCTGGCCACGCAGACCATCCGGCAGCGAAAAAGCAAAACCATGCGCGTGACGTTTTCGGGACGGCCGGGGGCGGAGATTACCGCCAAGGATTTCATTTTGCGTTTGATCCGGGAAATGGGTACCGCGGGCGGAACCGGAGCCGTCCTGGAATATGCCGGAGAAGCCATCCGTGCCTTGGACATGGCGAGCCGCATGACGGTCTGCAACATGTCCATTGAAGCCGGTGCGCGGGCGGGCATGATTGCGCCGGACGCCACCACGTTCGAATATATCGCCTCGGGTGAGCGTCCCTATGCCCCGCACGGCGAAAAATTGGACCGAGCCATAGAGGCCTGGCGCCGTCTGAAGACGGATGACGGCGCCATATTCGATCAGGAATGGGCCATTGATGTCTCCACCCTTGCGCCGCAGATCACCTGGGGCACCAGCCCGGGCATGGGGATGGACATCGACGGAGTCGTTCCCGAACCGGATGCCGTGACAACGGTCCAGGCGGCGGATGTCCGAAAGGCGTTGGACTACATGGACTTGAAACCGGGAACCCGCATGACGGATGTGCCGGTGGACGTGGTGTTCATTGGAAGCTGCACCAATGGGCGCATCGAGGACCTGCGGGCGGCCGCCCGCGTGCTCAAAGGCAGGACCGTTTCCCGGAGCGTCCAAACCCTCGTGGTGCCGGGCTCGGCACACGTGAAGGCCCAGGCGGAGGCGGAAGGATTGGACCGGATTTTCACCGCCGCAGGCGCAGAATGGCGACATCCAGGCTGTAGCATGTGCCTGGCGATGAATCCGGACAAGCTAAAGCCGGGCCAGAGGGCGGCCTCAACCTCCAACCGGAATTTCGAGGGACGCCAAGGCCAGGGCGGGCGCACCCACCTCGTGAGCCCGTCCATGGCGGCGGCCGCAGCGGTGGCCGGGCATTTTGTGGACATTCGAACTTTTGGAGCGGGAGGCTGAACCATGGAACCCATTCGCACCTTCGTCGGCATTGTGGCTCCTCTGGAGCGGGCTAATGTGGACACCGACCAGATCATCCCGAAACAGTTTCTCCGTTCCATTGAACGGACGGGCTTCGGGGACGCGCTGTTTTTCGACTGGCGCTATCTGCCGGACGGCTCGCCCAATCTGGAGTTTGAATTGAATGCCCCCCACCGAACGGGCGCCACCATCTTGGTGGCGGATACGAATTTCGGTTGCGGCTCCAGCCGCGAGCATGCCGTGTGGGCCGTTCAACAGTATGGCTTCAAGGCGGTGATTGCACCGTCCAAACGCAACGGCGAAACCTGCACGCCGGGCTTTGCCGACATCTTCCGAAACAACACGGTCAACAACGGCCTGCTGCTGATTGAATTGGCGGAGGAGGAAGTGAAGTGGATATTCGCCGTAGCCAAAGGCCGCCGACTGGAAGCCACGGTGAACCTCGACGCCCAAACGGTGAGCATCCATGGCGACGTGGAAAAAACCTTCCATTTCGACATCACGCCGGATGTGAAGGAACGCTTGTTGAAGGGGCTGGATGCCATTGACCTAACACTGGCGTATGAGGCAGACATCTCGGCCTACGAAGCCGCGCACGACCTCTTCCTCCCCTAGCCTTTTCTGAACCGGAATGAACCTCATTCTGCTGGAATCCGGAGAGGTCCAGGCGGACGGAGCCGTTCGTCTGCACGCAGACCGGGCGCGGCATATTCAGAATGTGTTGCATGCCGGACCCGGGGAAACCCTCCGCGTGGGTTTGGTGGATGGCCCGCAGGGAGTGGCCGTGGTCCGGGAAACGGGCCCCGAAGGCGTCCTTCTCCATTGCACATTCCAAGACGACATGCCCGAATGCCCACGGGTGGATCTGGCATTGGCTATGCCGCGCCCGAAGGTGATGAACCGCCTATGGCCGGTGCTGGCCTCTCTTGGCGTGGGGCGCATTTTTATCCTGAATGCATGGAAAACGGAACGTTCGTATTTCGACACCCATGTCCTCGACCCGGGACATTTCCGCCGGGGCCTGTTGGCTGGGCTCCAACAGGCGAAGGATACCCGTCTGCCGCTTGTGAGCATCCACCGCCGCTTCCGGCCATGGATGGAGGACGAATTGCCAGCCCTCGGAGCGTATGCCCTGAAGTGGTTGGCCCATCCTGGAGCGGAGGGACATCCCCTACCGGATGCCCTCCGCCTCCCGCCACCCGGCCGCGTTCTGCTGGCCATCGGCCCCGAAGGAGGGTGGACGTCTTTTGAGCAAGAGCTCTTTTGGCAGCAGGGATTCGCCCCCTTCTCATGGGGCGAGCGCCCTCTACGGACGGATACCGCCTGCACGGTGCTACTGGGCCTGATTCATGCCGGGCTTGCCGCCGCAACCAAACCCTCCGCCTGAGCTTCTCAGCGGCTCAAGCGTTGTTCCACTTCATCCACGGCCTGTTGCAGGCGGGTTCTGGGCACATCGTGCCAGGCGGGCGGCGCTTCCTCCAGCTCGCTGGGCTCCACGCGGTCGAAGGCATCCACATATCGTTTGCGGGTTTGATAGCGCTCCAAAAATTCTTGATGGGCGCGCTCGGCGCGAAGCCAGAGCTGGTTCAAGGCGACCAGCCAAGTGGCATCGTCCGGGGGGCGGATCTCACGGGGAGCGTTCTTCGCTCGACGCCACCAGGAGGTCTTTTCCGCAGGCGGCTTCAACAGCTGGCCAAAATAGGCCGTATAGGCGGAGAAGACGTCCTGCAGGGCGGGTGGTGCGCCGAGCTTCAGACTTTGCACTTGTAGTGAGAGGGCCGAGGCCACCGGAGCCATCCAGGCTTCGGCCCGATATTCCATCAAATCCCGGGCGAACAAATTCGGCGGCACATCCGCCGAAACCCCGGCGGCCATATCATGCGGCCGAAAATTCAGGATCTGCAGCAAGCGTTCCTCCAACCGCAGACTATGGTCGCTCCATGCCTCCACCGTCCGGGCCCGGGAACGGGCGGCCAGATAATCCCGCCAGGCCGTCTCCGGATTGCCGGTGGAAAGGGCTGGGCTGTTTTGCCGAAGCCAAGCGGCATCCAGATGCCGGCGCGTGCCCACTGCTTTCAGGAGGGCGCCCCACACCGTCCGATCGCCGGAGGGAAACAGGAATTCCACCGCCGCCGCGGCATAGGCCTTTTCCCGCCAACGGCCGGGCGGCAACAGCTCCTGGCGGATGACATCGGACAAGCGCAGCATTCGACCTTCGGTGAGCTCCCGGGAAATCCAGTCCCGGTTGCGGGATTTGATGGCGGCCTGCAGGTTCTGGGCTAGGCCAGCGGAGAGCCAGTCGGGAACTGCCGCTCCCATACCGGTCCTCAGGCTGAGGGGGGTGTAGGCGGCGGCATACCGATTCAGCAGGAGCCAGCAGACGGCTTCCTGAAGATCTTCCCCATCCAGCCGGAGCACACCGGGAACCACAAGGCGTTGAAAAAAGCGGTCATTGTCCCATCCCTGCATTTTCAGAATCTGGGTGTCGGGGGAGGAGAGGCTTTGCACCATCACACTGATGAGCTGATCCCGTTCCATGGGTAGCGGCATGCCGGTGACGGCCTCGACTCGATGGGCCCATTCGGAAAGCCTGCCGACAAGCACCATATTTTCGGCGGAGGTCATGCCGGAGACCATGAAGCGACGGTCCGTGCTGTAAATGGAGGCGTTGCCTGCACGACCTGGCCCGGCCCGCTGGCTCTGTGCCGGAACGGCACAGAGCCATCCAAACATGGCAAGGGCCGCCAGAAAGATTTCCGGGCGGATGGGACGGATGAAGCGGCGGCGGCCCGGCATCTGCAACGCCTCAAATGGGCCGGAAGCGAATCCGCTTGGGCTGATCGGCAGCATCCCCCAACAGGCGGCGGCGTTGTTCGTGATAGCCTTCAAAATTGCCTTCGAACCAAGCCACGGTTCCATCTTCTTCAAAGGCTAGAATGTGGGTGGCAATGCGGTCCAAAAACCACCGGTCGTGGCTGACCACCACCGCACAGCCGCCGAAGGATTGAATGCCTTCTTCCAATGCCCGAAGCGTGGTGACATCCAAATCATTGGTGGGTTCGTCCAGCAAAAGCAGGTTGCCGCCGCGACGCAACAGTTTGGCCAAATGCACACGGTTGCGTTCCCCACCGGAAATTTCCCCGACCTTCTTTTGCTGGTCGGTGCCGCGGAAATTGAACCGGGTGCAGTAGGCTCGGCCGTTCATGGGCTTGCCGCCCAATTCCAAAGTCTCCTGGCCTCCGGTGATTTCCTCGAAAATGGTTCGGGAGGAATCGAGGGTGTCGCGGAATTGGTTCACATAGGAGAGCTCGACGGTGTCTCCCACCGTTAGGGTTCCGCCATCCGGCTGCTCTTCGCCGACGATCATGCGTAGCAGCGTGGTTTTGCCCGCGCCGTTGGGGCCGATCACCCCGACAACGCCGCCCCTCGGCAGATTGAAGGAAACGCCATCCATGATGAGGCGGCTGCCGTAGATTTTTCGCACATGATCCGCCCGGACGACCAAGTCGCCCAGCCGCTTGCCGGATGGAATCTGGATTTCCAGCGTATCTTCCCGCGTATCCACCTGCCGGGAAGCGAGTTCTTCATAGCGGGAAAGGCGCGCCTTGCTTTTGGACATGCGTCCCGTCGGGTTCAACCGGATCCACTCCAGCTCCCGCTGTAGCATTTTCTGCCGTGCGGCGCTCTGCTTGTTCTGCTGAGCGGCCATAGCCTGTTTGGTCTCCAGCCACTTTTCATAGTTCCCCTTGAAGGGATGGCCCCGGCCGGCCTCCATTTCGAGGATCCATTCGGTCACATTGTTCAGAAAATAACGGTCATGGGTCACCACCACCAGCGTACCGGCGAATTTCTTCAGATATTCCTCAAGCCAGGCCACGGTTTCGGCGTCCAGGTGGTTCGTGGGTTCGTCCAAAAGCAGCGCGTCCGGATTGGAGAGTAGCAGGCGGCACAGGGCCACACGGCGTTTTTCTCCACCGGAAAGCGTGGAGACATCGGCATCGCCGGGGGGAAGGCGAAGGGCATCCATGGCGCGCTCGATCTGGCTGTCGAGACTCCACAAATCGCGGGAGTCGATCAGGTCTTGCAAACGGCCGAGCTCGTTGTTCACTTTTTCCGCTTCTTCGTCCGGCATGTCCTCGCCGAGTTTTTCACAGAGTTCATCATAGCGGTCCAGAATGGCCTGAGCGGAGGCGGCGCCGTCCGCCACATTGCCGGCGACATCCTTGTCCTCATCCAACCACGGCTCCTGCGGAAGATAACCCACGCGGATGCCGGACGCGACGATGCAGTCGCCGTGAAAATCCTTGTCCAAGCCAGCAAGAATGCGCAACAGGGAGGATTTTCCCGCACCGTTGCCGCCGATGACGCCGATCTTGGCCCCGAAGAAAAAGGCCAGCGTGATGTCGTCGAGCACCGTCGTGCGGTCGTACTGCTTGGACAAATGGTTCAGGTTGAAAATATACTCGCCTGACACAATACGCCCTCTTCCATCATCTGCTTTTGCCCGTCTGTGATTCCTTTCCACGTGGTGGAATCACTAGCACGGGACAGGTGGATTTGCGGATGACCCGTTCGGTCACGTTTCCGAAAAAGAGCTTTCCCACCGTTCCTGCACCCTGGCGGCCCATGATGATCAAATCCGCCTGTTGGTCCCGGGCATAGCCCAGAATCTGTTGGCCGGCTTCTCCAATCTGCATGGCGATGACAAGGGAAATACCCTCTGGGATGCGGGGACGATAGGCAACGGCGAGCTTGGCGTCGATTTCCCGGCGCGCACGCTCATCCACATCTTCATCCACGCCGTAGATATAGCCTTTCCAGAACTGGGCGGGAGGTTCGGGAATGACATGCAGAAGGTGAAGCTGGCTACCGACATTGCGGACAGCGGCGCGGACGGCGAATTCAAAGGCGTGATCCGCGTTTTCAGAAAAATCCGTACAAAACAGAATTTTCCTGAAATTTTGTTGGTCGATGGTTCCGCTCATACCGCCGCCTTCCGTATTATTTTACCCAGGTGGTCGGGGCTGTGGCCAGCTGCGGAAAAACCAGCAAAAGCACCGCAGCCACCAACATCGCCACCAAAAACGGCAACGCCCCTTTGAAGACACTTTGCAGGGGGATGGACCGGTCCATCCCGCTAACCACATACACATTCACACCGACGGGCGGCGAAATCACACCGATCTGCGTCAACAGCACCACCATCACTCCGAACCAGATGGGGTCGAAACCAAGTTTCAAAATTACCGGATAAAAAATGGGGATGGTGAGCAACATCAGCGCCAAGGCATCCAGAAACGCACCGGCCACGATATAGAAGAGCAGGATCATCACCATGATGCCCATGGGCGGCAAAGGCAAGCCGGAGAGCCAAGCCGCGGCTTCCATCGGCACGTTGGTGATCTGCAGAAAATGGCCGAACACCGTCGCGCCCGCCACAATCACCATCACCATGCAGGTCGTACGCAGGGTTTCCGACAGGGCGGTGAACAACATCCGGCCGGTCAGTTTCCGGAGAACGGCGGCCAGCAGCAGACTCCCCGCGGCGCCGACAGCGGCCGCTTCCGTGGGCGTGAACCAACCGGCAAACATGCCGCCCATCACCAACAGGAACAGGAGCAGGATTTCCACCACGCCTTTCAGCGAGCGGAAACGCTCCCTCCACGTAACGGCGGCACACGCAGGGGCCAACACCGGATTCCACCGACACAACAGCCAGATGGTGCCCATGAACAACAGGGCGACCAGAAGGCCAGGGAGAATGCCGGCCATGAAGATTTTGCCAATGCTTTGTTCGGTCATGATGCCGTAGACGATGAATACCACGCTGGGGGGAATCATCATGCCGATGCTACCTCCGGCGGCCACGGTGCCAGCGGCAAATCCCGGATGATACTTGTGCCGCTTCATTTCGGGCAGGGCCACCGCCGCCATGGTGGCGGCTGTGGCCGGACCGGACCCGCAAATGGCGCTGAAGGCCGTGCAGGCCCCAACGGTGGACATGGCCAGCCCGCCACGCAACCAGCCGAACCAGCCATTGGCGGCGTCGAACAACTTTTTGCTGATGCCGGTGTGAAAGGCGATCTGCCCCATGAAGATAAACAGCGGGATCACCGTCAATCCGTAGTTGGAAAACGTTTCGTAATAATCGGAGGCCAGAATGGCGAGGGCGGCGGTGGGATTCACCACCACAGCAAAGCCGACGACGCCGACGATGGTCATGGCGAAGCCAACGGGCATGCTGGACATCAGCAGGAGGAAGAGGAGCGCAATCCCCATTAAACCGGTGTGGATTTCGTTCATTCTCGTGGCCTCATCATGGAATGCCCCGGATGGAGCACATGCCAAAGGGTGACGCCCGTGGTGAGGGCGCACGCAAATGCCGCCAGCCAGAAAACCCAGAAAATAGGCATATGGAGAGTGACGGTCACCTCCCCGCTTTCGCGGAACAACTGGCCCTGACGGGCGAATTCCACCGTCAACAACACGAAAAACACCAGCAACAACAGCCGCATGAGGGTGTCGGTGACGACGCGGCCTCGGCGGGCCATTTTCTGGAAAAAGTATTCAATGGCGATATGCCCTTTTACGGCTTTGGTGATCGGCAAAGCACACACCATGGCAACGGCGCCCAAGGCGCGCACAATGTCATAGGCTCCCTTGACCGGAAGGCCGAACTGGCGGCCGAGCACATCGGCCACCGTCACCAACATCATCCCGAGAATGGCCAAGGCCCCGACAAAGGCCAAGCCATGAACCAAGCCACGCAGGCACCCGGTCCGCATGCTGTTTCCGGATAAGAAACTCATGGGGAGCCGCCCTTCTCCAAACGCCCGCTCCGGCCTTCCACCTCCTGCGCAATCAAGGCTTCCGCATCAGCCAGAAAGGCGGCGCCGGGCAACCCTCTGGCTTCTGTTCGGGCCACATAGGCGGCTTTGATCGGGTCCATCTTTTCCTTCCAGCGCACTTCCTCTTCGGGGGAAAGCGCTAGGATTTCACGGCCCAACCCCTGGACAAATTCCATTCCGTCCTCATCCGCACGGTTCCACGCCAGGCCGTGCTTGTCCACCCATTCGGCGCTGACATCGGACAGGATCTGTTGCAAGTCGGCCGGAAGGGCATCCCATTTCCGCCGGTTCATCACCACAAACATGGCGGTGGTGTAACCGATGGCTTTTGTGTCGGTGACATACCGGATCACCTCTCCCTGCTTCCAACCCTTGAGGGTTTCAATGGGGCAGAACGTCCCTTCCACCACGCCTTTTTGGAGTGCATCGTAGGTCTCGGATTGCGGCATGCCGACGGCCGTCGCCCCCAGCGCGGAGATGATGCTGGCGGAGAGGCCTGTCCCCCGCAGCCGCATATTCCGAACCTCTTCCAAGCGTTCAACCGGTTCCCGGGTGGCCAAGATGCCAGGGCCGTGGGCATGGATGTAGAGCAGCTTGGCTTTGCGGATTTCTTCGGGCTGATATTTCTCCGCCAAGGCGGTGGCCACGCGGGTGGCCGTCAACCCATCGGGCCAGCCCAGCGGAAGATCCAATGCTTCCAACAGGGGAAAGCGGCCGGGGGTATAGGCAAAACAACTCATGCCAAGATCAGAAATCCCGCTCAGAACGCCCTGCCAGCATTGCTCGGGCTTGGTCAGGGAGCCAAAGGGAAAAATGGCTATCTGGATGCGTCCATCGGAGCGCCGTTCAACCTCCTCCGCCCATTCCATGGCGGTGATGGTTTGAATATGCATGCTGGGAAAAAAAATGCTGTAGGTGAGCTTGATGGGTTTTCCAGCAACGTCCCCCCCGCCTTCCCCAACGGGACGGCATCCGGCC
>JAISGX010000058.1 GCA_031262805.1 Verrucomicrobiota bacterium
CTTCATTTCCGTTGATTGTCCCCCTCTTCGACCCGCTTGTCTATCCCTAAATTTGTCATGATTGTGTGAGCGAAATTCTAGGGGGGGACTACTGCCACAACGTAGGTTCGTGCCCTACCCAAAAGCACGCCCATTGCTGTTTTGCATGGAATCCTATCTTGCGGCGACGTCCTCCATACCCTATAGTTACATTGGCTTTGTGGCCTATGATCATGAGAGATGAAAGGAAGTTGACCGTGAACGCGCAATGGTTTGTCGTTTCCCTCCCCCTTTTTCTGGCGTTGGCGTTGCCGACATCCGCCCAGCGGGTTGAATTCCAGCGCAAGAAGTTTGATCGCTCCCGGTTTGACCGTCCGGGCTCCACGGTCCCCCAGGCGCCGGTTCAGCCTGCGCCGTCCTCCTTCCCCCCCCCTGCCGCCTCCGTGGCGGTGGAAGAAGAGGCTTTCAAGCCGCCTGTGCCGACGGGCAGCACGCCGGCCGGCAGCTATTCGGCGGAGGGTTCCCAACCCCGGACGAGCTTCAGCAAGGAAGACCGCGCCCGGTTGACGGCCCTGATTGAAACCCCCTTGCTGGATGAAGTGCCATCCAAATGGTTCACCAATGCCAAGGATTATCCTGAGCTGGTGGAATTGCAGAACCGAACGGGCGCCTGCATGTTGATTTATTTCAAGAATCCATCCCAATCCAATGAAAAGGGATTATGCAACTGGTTTGAAAAGGAAATTGGGGCGGACATCAAATGGCGGAAGGCCATGAAATACTTCATCAAACTACAGATCCAGCTTCCGGGAAATTCCGCCACACGGGAGCTACAGGCCAAATTCAATGTCAAATCCACCCCGGCGTTGTATGTCATCAAGCCCAACAGCATGCCGACGAGGTTGCCGGTCATCCAGTGGCAGGAGGGTCGGAGGCCCGAACCGTATGAAACGGAAGAGGTGCTGGAATATCTGCGGACGCGGAGTCCCGTTGCTTATCAAGCCTTGTTCTAGGCAGTGGACACTTTTTCCACCATGCGAAGAGGCGGCCCCTTTTTTGCCATTGCCTGGCTGACGGCCCTGGAGGCCATCCGGCGGCCGGTGTTCCTGTTGGTTGCGCTCTCTTGCCTGGCGGGAATCACCCTCCTTCCTTGGATGCTGAATTATACGCTGGGGGATTCCGGGCGGATCATCCGCGATAGCGCCTTGTCCTTCACCTTTGTCGGCGGTCTTCTGCTGGCGGCCTATGCCGCCGGAGAAACGTTATCCCGTGAGTTGCAGCGTGGAACGGCGGCAGTCCTGCTGGCCAAGCCGGTTAAGCGCCCTGTTTTTTTTCTGGCCAAGACGCTGGGCATCATCCTGGCGATCCTGCTGTTTACACTGGCGGCCCTGTCGGCCACCTTGTTGGCGGTCCGAGCCGGCGCCAACGATTTGATGCTGGACCGAACCGCCGCCCTCCCGGCCTTGGCCGCCTTGTTGCTGGGCCCTGCGGCGGCGGGCATCTGGAACCATCACACCGGCCGCCCTTTCACATCAACGGCTTTTTTACTTTTATGCGTTTTGTTTCCGGGGGCGGTGCTGCTGGCGGCCGGGCTCCCCCCGCCGTTTGAGTCGCTTGCCTTTGCGCACACTCTCCCGTGGCCGATTCTGCAGGTGGGTGTTTTGATTTTTTTCGCCTTGTGCATGGTGACGTCCGCGGCTTCAGCATTGGCCACCCGGTTGCCGCTCAGCGCCGTCCTCCTGCTCTGTGCGGGGCTGTTTCTGGGGGGCCTGATGAGCGACTATGTTCTGGGGCCCCATTTGGAGGCCTCTTGGCTGGCGCGCCTGGCCTATGCCGTGCTTCCGAATGTCCAGGCGTTCTGGCTGCTGGATGCGTTGGACGGCCTCCACCGCATTCCCAGCGTGTATGTTCTCACGGCGGCCGGTTATGCCGCCGCATGGTCGGCGCTCTGCCTTCTGGCGGGAAGCTTCTCTTTCCAAAAACTGGAGATTTCCTAGTGTCGGTTTTTCGCTATACTGCTTTTTCATGACCTCACCGCCTCCAAGCCGGTCCCAGACGACGGATGCCGCCATCCGGGCGCGGGATCTTGTCAAAACGTTCCGCGACTTCTGGCGCCGCCCGAAGGTGGAAGCCGTCCACTCCATTTCATTTGATGTGCCGCCCGGACAGGTCTTTGGCCTTCTGGGTCCAAATGGATCGGGAAAATCCACCACCATCAAAATGATCCTGGGCCTTTTGTTTCCCACCTCCGGAACGTTGGAGGTGCTGGGGGCTTCCCCCCAAGACACGGGGGTCAAACGCCGCATTGGCTACCTGCCCGAGGAGTCCTATCTCTATCCGCAGCTGACACCGCTGGAAACCCTTTCCTTTTATGCCCGCCTTTTCAACCTCCCTGCCGAAGAGGCCAAGGAGAGGATCCATCAACTGCTGGAGATGATCGGGCTTTCACACGCCCGCCATCGACCGGTAGGAGAATTTTCCAAGGGTATGGCCCGGCGCATCGGCCTGGCCCAGGCCCTGCTGAATGACCCGGACCTGATTATTCTGGATGAGCCGACCTCCGGCCTGGATCCCCAGGGCACCCACCAGGTGAAGAACCTGATTTTGGCATTGGCGGCACGCGGCAAAACCGTCCTGCTGACTTCCCACCTTCTGGCGGATGTGGAGGAAGTCTGCAACGAGGTGGCCATTCTGTTCAATGGACGCATTCTTGCACAGGGAACGCTTGATTCTCTGTTGACCCAGAAGCAAAAAACCACCCTGTCCTTTCCCACCCCCCGCCAGCCCGACACCCTCCGCGAGCTGATGAAAGCGGCGAAAGGTATCTTGGGAACCGTTCCGGCGCTCACCCATCCCCGGCAGGCGCTGGAGCCCTATTTTCTGGAGGTCATCCGGAAGGCGGAAGGCGATTTTGCAACCTCCGGGGCCGCGCAGGATGCCCCTCTGGCCCCTTTTCTGGAACAACGAGGGGGATAGACGCAATGGGAGACTCCAACAGCAAGCTGGAACGCTGGGAAGCCAAGCTGAAAACGGTTTTTGATGAAATCGACAAAGAGTTGGAGGGCACCAAGGAATCCACGCCGCTCCGTCTGCACCCCAACCGGCCCCCGGCGGGCAGCACCAGCAACCGGGAGGATGACGGTCTGTTTGACTTGGGGGCTGCATTCACCGTCGGCATTGGGTCCAAGTATGGTCCGGGCTATGTTGTGCAGGCCCGCATGGCCACCCTGGAGCAGATTCCACCGGAGGAGCAAAAGAAGTTTGAGCAGGCTGTCATCCAACGACTCCGCCAAAAACTGCCAAAGGCTTTTCCGAACACGAAACTGCGTGTGGATTTGGATGGGCATATCTACAAAATCCACGGCGATCTGTCCTTGGGTCGCCTGTAGCGTCTTCCTGCCGAGCGGCCATTTCCTTTCAGGGCCGGAGCGAACGAATCGCACGGGCCGTTTCTTCGGCGGCCACGTGTATGCCCGCATCGTTCCAATGTGTATCGTCCCGCCAATACAACCGATGGCCCAGCTGCGTCTGTTGCTGGAATATGGGCAATAGATTCACAACGGACACACCGGAGTGCTGAAGAGAGCCGGAGATCTCCTCCAGCAACTGCTGCATGCGATCCAGATGCTTCTGGTCTTCCTGCGGGAGGGCTTCCCGATAGAGCTGCTCGCGTTCCGGAATCAGGAGCACCACTAGGCGGGAACCTTCTTCGCTCAGTTGTTCCGCAACGTTTTGAATGGTCGCCACAACGGATGCGCGCTCCCGCTCTGGATCCATTTGTTCAAATACGCGCAGATTTTCACGGTAAAACAACATGGGCCCAAAGACGGGATGGACATCTCCGCGTACATCCCTCGGCCATTCCCGGAACAGTGCATACCGGAGACGACCGGTGAACACCCGGGCGGCTTTCGCCAGAGCGGATGTGTTCGGCCAAGCCTTCCGCAGCACAGAAGGACGCAGGTTCTCTTTGTTCAGCCGAGCTCCAAAAGAAAGGGTTTCCGTTGAACCCACGCCCTCCCGGCCCTGCCGAAACCAATTGGATACACTTTGCCTGGCGAAATAGGCGCCGTCCAAATCACGGGCGTTCAATCCCCATACCACATTCTCCGGAGGGTGTTGCCGAAACCGTCCACTTTCCACATAGCGGCGCAGAGCCAGGAAGGCACCGCTACCCCTCCGGGCCCGGTTGTATACAGGTTTTCCAAGCTCCTTGGAAAGAGCCTGTGCAAATGTCTGGGTGCCGGACGAGAGAAAGAAACTTGCCCCGACCGCCACTGTTTCGGCGTGTTCCGACGGCAGATCGGGCGGGTTGGCCAAACCGTCTGCATCCGTGGAATAGACAACTCCCGGATGAAACTCCATATATTTCGCAGCCACCTTCGGCATCTGTAGCATCCCGGCCAAATCCCCTGGAAGCCCCTCCCTGACCACGTGCTGTTTTCCAGAAGGACGATCCGCCGTTCGTTGGGAAGGCTCCGTAGCGGCTGGACGAACAATCTGCTTGTGCCACGAGAAGCGGGTGATGCGGAAAACCCAGTCGGCACCTGTTCCCACCAGCCAGAGCAACACAAAAACCGTCACCCAGCTCCGCGTTCGCCTCCGGGAGGCATTTTGAAAATCCTGCAGTAGAGTGGGAAGCATCTTCATGTCCTAAAATTGGAAATATAAAAACGGCGAGGAGGTGTTCAACAGGATGATGGCGACGCAAGCGACAAACAAAACCAACAGGAGGCTACATGCCATGAGCGTTGGACGGAGGCGAATCTCCCAGGTGTTCCGGCATGCAAACACCATCCACAACCCCAGCAACAGGATGGCCCAGGCCGCCACGCCCATTCCGCCCAACGGATATCCGCCGCCGAGCCCATTCCAACCGGCCAGACCTTGCAGCATCCAGCCAAGCTCCTGCAGGCTGGTCGAACGGAACAACAGCCACCCGAGCATAACAATCAGAAATGTGCCGCCGATCTGCACAGGACGGGGAAAGCGGCGCAAGTAGCTGCCTTTTCCATGCCTCCGTTCCAGGGCAAGCCAGATGCCATGATAGGCCCCCCACAGCACAAAGGTCCAGCTGGACCCATGCCACAATCCTCCCAGCAACATGGTGGCGAACAGGTTGAAGTAGGTCCGTCCTTCTCCCTTTCGATTTCCGCCCAGCGGAATGTACAGATTATCCCGTAGCCAGGAAGACAGACTGATGTGCCATCTCCGCCAAAATTCGGTGATGGAGGCCGATTTATAGGGTGAGTTGAAATTCTGGGGGAACTGAAAGCCGAATAACAGGCCCAACCCTACGGCCATGTCGGAGTAGCCGCTGAAGTCAAAATAGATTTGCAGCGTATATGCGGCCAGGCTGGTCCATGCCCCCCAGAAGCCGATTCCGGAGGCGCCGAATCCCCAATCGGCAATCAACGAAACCGAATCCGCCAGGATCACTTTCTTGGCGAGCCCCAGGATGAAAATGGCGATGCCGGCGCCGGCTTTGGCCGTGGAATGCGTCCGCTGCTGCAACTGGCCGGCCAGTTCGTGATAGCGGACAATGGGGCCGGCAATCAGTTGGGGAAAAAGCGACACATAGCAGGCAAAATCGATGAATCCATGAGCCGGTTTGGCGATGCCCCGGTAGATATCAATGGAATAGCTCATGGATTGGAAGACATAAAAAGAAATGCCGATGGGCAGGGCAATGTGGAGAATCGGCAAAACCGGCGCACTCCCCCCCAGCACATCGGCGAGTCCATTAAGAGCGGCGGCTCCAAAGTCATAGTATTTGAAGAACCCTAGGATAGAGAGGTCACAGCAGACGGCGGCGGCCAACCAGCCCCGGCGGCCACTTTTCGTACGGGCCATGGAGATTCTTTTCCCTGCCACATAATCGATCGAAGTGACCAGTAGCAGAAGCGAGCAGTAGCGGATATCCCACCACCCATAAAATACATAGCTACACACCAGTAGCCATCCATTCCTGAACGGTTTGGGCAGAACGAGGTAATATCCAGCCAGGATAATGGGCAGAAGAAAGAAAAGGAATTCGTACGAATTGAACAGCATCGGGCGGCATTTTTACAGAACGGTTCCGGGGGAACAAGAATGAAGTGAACCGCAACGGGGAAAGCGTTTCCGCTCCGACCGGGACGGAAGCGCCGAGCTTTCAGGTCAAGGCGTTTGCGGCCAGAAAACCCGGATGTGGTAGAACCACAGGCCGGTCCCGTGCTCGGGCATGGGATCGACATAGGTGTTCATCGGGGGCGTGGCGGGCACGTCTCCCATCCGCCTAGCACTGCTGTGGAACAGATTCGAGGCACACCAAATTTCATATACGCGCCCTGCCACACTGGGCCAAGAGAGCACCATGTGCCCTTCCTGCTCCGCATCCAGGCGGCTTTCCCAAATCGCCAAATGAGAATCCGGATCCATTGGATCGGTGCCGGCAAGATACTCCTTGCTGTTGAGCATGCCGTCTCCGTCCCCATCCGCCGCCGGGTCCACCCCTAGCTGGCCGAAATACAGGATTTCCCAGGCATCCGGCAATCCGTTGCCGTCCTGGTCCGCCGCCGCATCCATCTCCACCCCCGTCACCCGCACATCGTCGAAGGCCAAGTTCCCGCTCTGCTTTTCCCATGTGAAGCGAAGGCGAGTCACATTTTGCTGAAGCGGCACATTGTAGGTGGCGCCGGATGTCGAGGGATTGGTCAGGACGCATAGCGTGCTCCAGGCCCCCTGCTGATCCTGCTCAATCACAAACCGGCCGTTGACGCTTCCCTGGCCCTTCGCCCAGAACGCCAGATTGGTTCCTCCCACAAAGGAGGGTGTCACCACGTTGTTGCCCTGTTCGCGGAACTGGACGGAGGGGGGCTGGATTCCGGAGCTGGTGCTGGCGGTGTACCATGCCGTTGCGTTGAAGGTCCAGCCTTCCGGAGGATTGGTTTCGGCCTCGTCAAAGGGTTCATCCAGAAGAACAAGGCTCGGAATGACTTTCTCTTCGCCGGTCAAGCGGATTTCGTCCACATAGTAGGCGTCCACCGTGTTGTCTGCCCCGGCCGCATTGAAGAAGAGGAGCCGAACCATCAGTTGGGTTTTGTCGTCCGGGATCTGCAACACATAGGGCGTCTGCTGAGGCTGGCGGTCGGTATTCAGGAGCACATGGTAGTCCAATTTCAAATTGCTGTAGCCGTCGGCGACAACCATTCCCCATACGGTCGGTTGCCAGGTCGAGCCGCCGTCATAGCTGACAGCAATATGCAGGTCATCCCCGCCGTCGGGCCCATTGGCGGCAAAGGGAACGCTCAACACGACGTTGGTATATCCGCTGATATCCAAATTCTCCAGCACCAAGACCGGATTCACGGCGCCGTTGGTGGAGCCCTGCAGCTCTGCGGCCGAGGTTCCGGCCAATACCTTGTTGGTGGAAATCTGGACAGCGGCGCCGCCGGACACATTGGTTTCAAGGGCGCTGTTGTTGAGATAGATCACATGCCAGATCCATGGCCGCACATCCAGTCCATCGAAACTCTGGGATGCGATGGCGTCTCCGCCGACAGCCAACGGAGAATACACCCGCTCCACGTGGCTGGTTGCACCGGCGGCCACCGTCACGGTGTACGGAGCCGGAGCGGTGAATCCGGCGACATGGCCCGCCGTAACGGTATATATGCCGGGGGCCAATTCCTCCACCAAGGCGCCACTATTCCGCCATGTGATTCCGCCATCCAGACTCCACTGGGCCCCGGCCGCCACCGCGGCGGAGGGAGAGAGCACCACGTCCATGGCACCTGTTTCAGGATCGGGGGGGGATGTTCGCACTATGCCGGTCAAGCGAACTTCATCCAGATAATAGACATCCAGCGTGTTGTTGGGCGTCGGCGCATTGGAGAAGGCCACCCGGACCATCAGCTGGTTCTTGTTGTCGGGCACGGCGAGCTGATACGGCGTCCCGCAGGGCTGCCGCTCGGTGTTCACAAGCGTTCCGTAAGCCAGCGACAGGTTATTGTACCCATCGGCCATTTTCTCGCCGAAGGCCGAGGGCTCCCATGTGGCCCCCGCATCGTAACTGACGGCGACATATAAATCATCGTTGGCATCGGGCCCCGCCGCCGCGAACGGAAGCGTCAAGACGACGTTGGTATATCCGCTGATGTCCACATTGTCGAACAGGACGGCCGGATGGACGGCATCGGAGGCGGAACTGCCCTGCAACTGAAGGGCAACCGCGCCGAAGGCCGTCTTGTCCCCGCCGGGCTGTACGGCGGCCCCATGTGTCTCATTGGTCTGCACTCCGCGAGGATCCAGATAAACCACCTGCCAACCCCACGGCCGGACATCCAGCGCGTCGAAGCCCTGGGAAACGATACAGTCTCCGCCGACGGCCAATCCGGTATATTCGACCTGCAGCAGATTGGTCGCCGCGGAAACAATGTTGATGTGCTGCGTCGGGGGCGTGGCATAGCCGACCACCTCTTTGAATGCCAGCGTGCAACTCCCCTGCGGCAACCCAGACACGATCGCTCCGCTATCCTGCCAGGGGCCTTCATCCACCCGCCATTGGGCGCCAGCGATCACGGCGGCCGGAGGCGCCAGCAAGACGCCAACGGAACCGGTCATCGGAGCATAAACGGCGGAAACTGTGCTGGTGGCGCCTTGAACAATCGCCACGTTTTGGACGGCAGGCGCCACAAAGCCGGATGCCGATTGGTAGGAAACCTCGTGCGTTCCGACCGACAGCCCGGACACCAGGGCCCCGCTGTTCTGCCATTGCCCACCATCCACCCGCCATTGGGCGCCGGCGGAGACTGCGGCGGCAGGTGTCAACGTCACACGGAGGGATCCCTCTTCCACGCTCCTGCCTTCTTCAAAGAAATCCATCACCCGTGCCATCACGGTGTTGCGCTGCGCGGAATCGGTGAGGCTTTCAAAGGGGAACCCCATCACCACTGTCCGATAAACGTCATTGCTGAATTGAATGACGGCGCCGCTTGTTCCGGCGGCACTCTGCCCGTATACGGCCGCCAGACGGGCACCGGCGGCGGCGGCGAGGATGTCCGGATAGCCTACGGTGTAGTGATCGGCCAACAGGTTGGTATAATTGAAGGAAAGCGAGAGGCCGGCCAGAATGCCCTGGCTGGTTCCCGTCACCCGGCCCGTCCCGCTGGAGTCCGCCACATACACGCTACGCAACATATTGGTCAGGAAGGCCCGGTCGGCGGCGGAGGCGGCGGCACGGCCTAGGTCATAGCCCATTTCCGAACCGGACACCATTAAACACCCGCCATTGGCGAGATAGGCGCTCACGGCGGCTTGTTCCGCGCTGCTGAAGGTTTCATCGCCGGTTCCCTCTTCGCCCAAGATCCACACCACTTTTTCATAGCCGGTCAGGACATCCGCATTGACTCGATCAGAATCCGTATAATCAAAGGTCTGCCCGGCCGCCGCCAAGGCAATTGCGTGTTCCTTGGCGTAGTCAAAAGCATTGATCATACGCGGCCGCACCAAAGTGACCGGACCATTTAATCCGTTTGCGAAGACGCGCGTGGGCGCCAGAAAGCTATCGTTGCGTTTGAACCCATCCACCAACAAAACAGAGGCGCGATCTCCGCCAGAGGTCACACGAACACCGGCGACAGCGGAATGTAGCGACTCGCCGCCTGCATTTGTGGCACACACCCGGAAGAACAGGGTGGCCCCGGGCGTCAATGCCGACACTGTCCGGCCGACGGCCCCACCCCCCGAAACCGGAATCGGATTTCCAAAGGAAACGCCATCTTTCGACACATACAGGACAAACCCGGTGGGGACATCTCCGCTGGCGGCCGTCCGAACGGGCATGCTCCATGAAACCGTCACCGAACCAGTTCCGGAATTGACGGCCTGCAGCCGGATTGGCCGGTCGGGGGCATCCACCTGAGGCACTGTGCTTTCCGCATAATGGAGGCCGAGGTGCGCCACTAGGCCGCGGGTGGTGGAACGGGCCAGTCCTTCACGGCCGGCGGGTGTCTTCAGCACCGCGCAGTCGTCGGCATGGTCGTGGAAGGCCACTTCGTTGATGGTGGTGTCCATCTTCAGGTAAACGGAGGCATTGTAGATTTCCCCATAGGTGCCGCCGTATGTGCGCCGGGTGCCGCTGCCCCAGCTCGGAATGGCGCCGACACCGGCGACGGCCTGCATGTCCGTATAGCTACGCTGGCCGATTTGATAGGCCAGGTTGGTTTGGGCTCGATAATACGCGGGATATGTGGATTCCAGCCGGGTATCATACAACCCCCAAGTGCCCCTTGCCGTAGTGTTGGGCTGGGTGCCGCTGGCGTTGGAATGGAACCCGACATAGACGCGGCGCCATCGCGCCCATCCGTTGGTCCGGCACATGGCATTGGCCATGCGCGCCGGCTGGCCGATGTTGTCGTTGCGATCGTCGTATCCCGCCAGATCATAGAGCGTGGCATCCATGCCCACGCCCATGGATTTGATGACCCAGAAGCGGCTGGATTCCAATTCCTGCTCAAAGCCGGAAACCCCGGCGCTCCCCCGAGGCACGTTGCCCATGCCATTGCCGAAACGGATGGCATCGGCAATCACCACATCGCTGCTGCTTCCGCTCTCCGGTGCATAGTTGCTGATGTTGACGCATCCATTGGTTCCGGCTTCAAAGTAATAATTCCCCAGCCAAACCCAGCCATTGCCGACCTGGTTGTGATGGACGCGGACATCCATCACCCCACCGGCGTGATGGATGCGGTACAGCTGATTCACCCGGTCGGATCCGTGCCGGACCCACGTATAGACCGGGTATTCGCCCGCCACCGGCAGATTGGGGCGATACGAGGCCCAGGCGCTGGTGCCCGTGGTGCTGGTATAGGCATATCGATAGCCGACTTCTCCGGCTGTACCGTAATAGAGGGTGGTTTGCCCTGTGTCGTACCATGTTCCGCCAAAGGAAACCTGTCCGCGTGCGGTCCGCGTGGTATCCACGTTGTCCAAGACGATTTCATTGGTTTGATATCCCAGCGGGCGGAAGGGAACAATCGTGGCGCCAGCTTTCCAGGCATCCACCGCAAAATAATTCAGTTGGTCGATGTTGCCCATATCTTCATTGATGTCGTAGAGCAGCCCGCGTTCCGGACTCCATGCGCTCAGCGCGGCATTGGCGCCGAAGCCGTGCCCCGCACTGCAATACACCACCACGCCGCTCAAAGCGCCCACGGGTTGTTTGGCAACGGTTTCGGGGATCCCGCTGGGACCGGGGGGATCACCGCCGGGTTCTTCGCCTCCTCCCGTGGAGCCGCCAGTGCCGTCGGCTTCCCCATCCGAACCTCCCGGCGTCCCGCCCTGAAGAGTGCCCTTGGTCCGGATCACCCCGTTGAGACCCACGGCCACAAACTGGTCGCGGGCATAACTGATGCCTCGCAGCACCTCGCTTGTTCCGGCATCCTCAGCCGTCCACACGTGGCCATCCGGCGAGGTCCACATGGCGCCGCCGGCTCCGGTGGCCTTGAATACGCCAGAACAATACGCGGCGCGGTATAGGTAGGTGGAGGCATTCGGCAGGCTGTTGGTCTGAGCCGTCCACGTCACGCCATCCGCCGAGCGGAAAATCCGAGAGGCAGCACCGACGATGACGTAATATCCGTTGCCATAGATCACATCCGACAAATAGGTCGTGGCCCCGGAACGGGATGTCCAGGCCAGTCCATCCGGCGACGTCAGAATGGTGCCGTTTCCCCCCACAGCCACAAACAGCCGTGTTCCGGCGGTGGTTTCCCCATGCGGATCCTCCCCAAAGCAAATGCCCTGAAGGGACAACGTGGTGCCGGAAGTCACGGCCGTCCACTCCACCCCATCGGTCGAACGGATCATGGCGCCGCCATCTCCGCAGGCCACATAGGCGCCGTTTCCATACGCCACACCGCGAAGCAGGGCATTGGTTGGCGAAAGGCGGCTGGTCCATTGTGTTCCATCGGAAGATGTTAAAATCGTCCCGCCTTCCCCCACGGCCACCCATAAGGGGCCTGCACCGTTGATATTCATCAACAAGCCGGTTTTTCCGCTGCTCCGCGCCATCCAATTGCTGCCATCGCCGGTGGAATAAATGGCCCCGCCGCTTCCCACTGCCACGTGACACCCGTCGCGACTGTCCACGCCGTAGAACCCCCCAGTATGCTCAGACGTCTGCATCGTCCAATCGGCTTCGGCAGAGGGCGCCGGAAGCTCTCCCTCCCCGGCATCTTCGCCACCCCCGGTTGATGCCTCCAGCGTACTCTTCGTCCCGATGGCGCCGCCGGTTCCCACCGCCACAAACAAATCACCGGAAAAGGTGATGCCGCGCAAGTCGTTGGAGGTGAACGAGCCTTCCGCCGCCCACGCCACGCCGTCCGCCGACGTCCAAATGGCTCCACCGGCCCCCACGGTCTTGAAGGCATCCAATCCGTATTCCACCCGGTACAAATAAACACCGGAAGCCGGCACGTGGTTCGTCTGCGCCGTCCATTCTGTTCCGTTGGTGGAGGTGAAGATGCGGGAGCCAGGGCCAACCAGTACAAAGGCGCCCATGGCATGCACCACATCGGATATATACCCGCCGGAAAGGGCTTGGCTACTCCAAGTCTGCCCATCCGTGGAGATCATCACGCGGCCGTTTTGTCCCACCGCCACGAAGCGGCCATCACCGAATGCCACGCCTTGAAAGGAATCGGAAATGGCGGCCGTCGCGGCCGGGGACCAATTTGTCCCATCCGGGGAATACACCAATGCCCCGGCGTCCCCGCAAGCCACATAAATGCCGTTGCCATAGGCCACGCTCCGAAACAAGGCATTGGTGGGAGAAGTCCGGGCCGTCCAAGCCACGGCGTCGGGCGAAGTCAGAAGGGTTCCTCCCTCCCCCACCACCACCCACAGGGGGCCATCCCCATTCACACCCATCAACAGGCCGGTGACTCCACTGTGGCGAGCGGTCCAATTGGTGCCGTCGGACGAGGCATACAGGGCGCCTCCGGAACCGGAAAGAACATGGAGCCCCTCCCGGCTGTCCGCGCCATAAAACGTTCCGCTGTGGGAGGAGGTCCGGGCTTCCCATGGGGCATCCTCCTCGTCGGCGTCCGGACCGAACCGATCGGCAATCAAGTTCCACAGTTCCGCAGCGCCCGTGCCTTGGGTTAAATTCCAAATGCCGATGCCGCCCAGCCGATTTTCCTTCGCCAGATCATATTTCAACCCCAGGCTGTCAGGATCATCAAAGAAACATTGGTAGGCAAACCCGTTAGAGGTGTAGGTGTAATAGGGAACAGAGGCGTTGGCATCCCATTGGCTTCCATGCGTGGCGGCATCGCGTTTGGCCTGCAGATAGGTTTTGGCGGATGAATAGGCAGAGCCGGAACTGGCCGCACCCAGGGCGGTGCCCGCAGCACGCCACTGGCGGCCGTAATAGGGCACGCCCAGCAACAGCTTGTCCGGTTGAAGTCCCTTGTTCAGATAATACCGGACGGAATAATCCACAGAGCACCATGAAGCGGCGCCCACCCATTGGGCGCTACTGTACAAGGGAGCAACCGGCCCCGGAGTGGCGCTACCTGCATAATAATAGTCATAGCCCATAAGGACAGCGTAATCCAGACCGAAGGCATCATAGGCGGCCACATCAAAATCGGCATACCAATCCACGGACGGCAAAGCGATGGACACTTCTGAGCCGGGGATATCCCGGTGGAAACGGACCGTCAAATTGCTCATGAACGTGGTCAAGGCCCGGGTGGCGCCCGTCCACGAGCCCACATCCTCAAAATCGATACAAATGCCATCCCCTCCCCGGTTGGACACCACATTCACTAGGTCGTTAATCAATGTGCTGCATGCCGTGGTGTTTTCCAACAGTTGCTGGTTGTTGGCCGCCCCGAACAAAGTGGCGGTCAACACCACTTTCACGCCGTTGGAATGAGCCCATTCCACCACGGGAGAGGTGTTCCATTGGTACAGATTGGCACAGGTTCCGTCGACGGGATCCACCTCATAGGAAAAATAGGCAATCGTGGTGAGGTTGGAATACTGGTAGGATTGAATATCGGAAGTGGTGGCCCAATATGGATGCCAGCCCAGAACCCGTTTTTGTAACTCCATGCTTGGAGCCCGTGGCGCACGGATGGATTTCTGCACCGGTCCGGTGGTTTTTACCTCCACGCGGCCTTCCGCCGCCGCCTGTGCCCGATGCTGCTCCCATTCCAGTTGATGCATGCTGATGCGGTCGGCCAGATCCAGGGGAACCTGCAACGACGCTTCCGCATTCCCGACGGCGGCAGCCACCCTCCGGGCCACGGAAACCGGCGGCGGCACCTCCTGCACATCCGGGATCTCCGGCATGGGAATGTCCCACCCCATGGTATCCTCCACCCAAACCGCAGGCTCCTGCCCTGCCGTTCGCACCGGCGCACCGGCCATCCCATAGCATAACGCAAACGTCATGCCCACGCACCAAAGCTTTTTCATTCTTCTAGAATGCCATCACAATCCTTCTGGATCAAGTATTGGAAAAAGAATGAATCAAAAAAATATGCAAGGGAATGCCATTGCCGCAGTGGGGAAATGTTTCTCCGCCGAGCCGGTCTATTCGTTGTTGAGCGCCGCTCCGGCCGTTTCCTGGAGCAGGGTCCGGGGCCGGTCCAGCTTGAGGGCCTCGCAGAACCTGGCCACAGGCGTGCTGAGCGCCACCCAAAAGCTTCTCTCTCTGCCATAGGGCAGGTGCTCGTTGTTCCGGTGAAGCGGAACACCGTTCAAGGCCAGAGCCAGAAGATAAAAAACCAACAGGCTCACCCATGCCTTCGACAGCGGCACCCCGCCGATGGAGGACATCAGGGATGGAGGGAGTTCCCGGTCCACGGATTGCTTCAGCGATGATGTTGTTTCTGGTTTGCTCATGTCCATCCTCCGTTAAAATTGGAAGTAAATGAAAGGCGCAACGCCCTCGGGGCCGAGAGCCAAAATGATGGTGATGACCAGGGCGGCGGCGAGGCCGAGGGCCCAGGCCGGCCAGATGGAGACATTCCGCCAAATCCGCCACATGCGGTTTCCATCCAGAAACTGCACCGAAAAACCGACCACCAACATCAGAACGGATAATCCGCTCCACAAGGTCACGGCGGGAACGGCGTTTCGCCAAAGGGCAATGCCCTTCAGGATGGCGCCAACGGTGTCCACATTGCCGCCGCGGAACAGAATCCAGGAAAAACAGACGACATGAAAAATCCAAATTCGGCCCAGCAAGGCCACGGGCCACGAAGCGGGTTTGGCGCCTTTCGGGGGAATGCCGAACCATCCGCGGACCATTCGTTCCAAGGACAGATAAAGGCCGTGGAAGGCGCCCCACAGAATAAATGTCCACGCCGCTCCATGCCAGAGACCGCCCAGCAGAAAAGTCGTGAACAAATTGGCATAGGTCCGGGCATTTCCACGGCGGGAGCCGCCCAAGGGGATATAGAGGTAGTCGCGTAGCCAAGAAGACAGGGAAATGTGCCACCGACGCCAGAAATCCTGCAGCGTAGTGGAAAAATACGGGGCGTTGAAGTTGATCGGAAAGTGGAAGCCCAGCAACAGCGCCGTGCCGATGGCAATGTCCGAATAGGCGGAGAAGTCGCAATAAATTTGGAAGGCATATCCGTACACGGCGATCAGGATGTCGGGACCACTGTAGATTTCCGGCCATTCAAACACGGGATCCGCCAGCCGGGCGGCCAGCCAGTTGGCCACAACGGTTTTCTTGAACAAGCCGCCCATGATCAGGAACATGGCACGGCCCGTATCAATGGGCGTCTGCCGGTCCGGCATTATCTCCATCTGGGGCAGCAGGTCGCGGGCGCGGACAATGGGTCCGGCCACCAGCTGCGGGAAGAAGGCGAGGTAGTTGGCAAAGTCAATCCAGGAGCGCCCGGGGGCGATCTGGCGGCGGTACACATCCACCACATAGCTGAGGGCCTGGAAGGTAAAAAAGGAAATGCCGACGGGCAGAACGACGTGATCGATCAGCGGGAAGACGGCTTCCTGCATGTGGACCAGCCACGTTACCGCATTGGGGCCGATGGCGATGCAGATCTGCCGGAGGATGGGGAAAATGGTATCTGCAAAAATGAAACCCGTATATTTGAAAAAGCCCAACAGGCAGAGATTGAAGGCGACAATCCAGCCAAGCAAGCGGCGGCGGGTGCGCTCCGTCTTTTCATCCTCTGCATCCAGCCCCTGCATCCGAAGGGCGGCGGCATGGTTCACTAGGGCGGAGCCCAGCAACATCAAGGCGAATTTCCAGCTCCAGAATCCATAGAAAAACAGGCTGGCGCACAGGAGCAGCACCTTACGTGTGCGGGGATATCCCGCCAACGCCCAGTGCAGGTGG
>JAISGX010000131.1 GCA_031262805.1 Verrucomicrobiota bacterium
GGGAGTCGAACCCGCGTCCGCATACGAGTCACCATTGCATCTACACGCTTATTCCGCAATTAAGTCATCGCCGCATGCCATGCCCACGGACAGGCTCGACATGCCGCCAGCGCCCACGAAAGTTCTCGCTTCGCCGCCCGGTCGCCCGGCATAGAAGCCAGCCTGCTGTCGTCGCTCGAATCCGCCTAGCAGGCGTTGGGGGTCGAACGTCGCGATACTAAGCCGCGAGGGCCAATTGTTCGTTGGCTTTTATGTTTTTTCCCGGACGATTTACGAGGCCAACCGGGGTCCTCGGCGTGCCACAATGGCTTCAACCTACACGTCGAAACCATGTCGCCCCCGTCTGTTTGACGAGACGTCTTCTTTCAAAGACCCATTTAATTTACCCAGGATGCGAGGGGATGGCAAGGGCATTCCGGAAGAAGAGAGGCGCATTCCCCCGCCCCTCCCTCTCTTCGCGGACGGAATGGCTACCAGTTCCGCCACTTGTTTGAGCCACTGGTGGGCACGGGCCTGTCGGACTGGAGCAGCTCGGGATCAATTTCCCCAATGAAGGGGGAGGCGGAGCAGAACATCACCCCGCCATCCCTGGATTTCCGCATTTTGGGCACACACAGCCAGAGATAGTCCTTGGCGCGGGTGACGGCCACATAAAAAAGGCGGCGCTCCTCGGCCTCGGAACCGGCCTCTTCGAGCGAACGGGTGGAGGGGAACATGCCTTCCACCATCCACAGGACAAACACGGCTTTCCATTCCAGGCCTTTGGCTTGGTGGACGGTACTGAGGCGGACGGATTCGCAGGAGAGGCCGGCATGTCGGCTCTGGGCGGCATCCATATTGGTCAGCAAAGCCATTTCGTTCAAAAATTCGGTGGTGTTGGGGTATTTTCCCGAGAAATTCACCAGTTCCTCGATGTCCTCCAGGCGCTGCTTGGCATTCTCAAAGGTATTGTTGGCATACTCGTTGTAAAAGCCCTTCACGAAGCGGTACACAAGCTCATCCGGACGCTCCAGAATGCGTGCGCCTTCTTCTTGCGTGGGGAAAAGTTCCTTTTCCATGCCTGCCCACAGGGGTTGGGCTTCTTTCGGGAGGGCGGCGGAGAGTTTCGCCCGTTTTTCCGCATCGCGCAGATTGAGGTGGGCGCCCAGCATCTTCCACAATGTTTGGGCCTTTTTCGGCCCCACTTTGGGGAAGAGCTCCACCAGCCGGGCAAAGGCCAGGCTGTCGGAGGGATTGACGGCCAGGCGGGGCATGGCGCAGACATCCTTGATGTGGGCCTGTTCAAAAAAGCGGACGCCGCTCATCAGCACATATTCCACATGGGAGCGGGCAAGCTCGATCTGCAGCTCCATGGCGTGGAAGTGGGAACGGTACAGCACCGCGATCTCATGCGGGGCCACGGCCCCGGAGGAGGTGAGCTGCTGAATTTTCTCTACGATGTATCGGGCCTGGTGGTTGCCATCGAACAGGGTCACCAGCACGGGCTGGACATCGGCCGGGCGCACGGCATGCAGGGTTTTCTGATACTGCTCGGGATTGCCGGCAATGACCCGGTTGGCCACATCTAGGATTCCCGGCGTGCTGCGGTAGTTCTCCTCCAGCTTGAAAATTCGGGCTTCCGGATAGCGTTTCTGGAAGGACAGGATGTTCTGGACCTCGGCCCCCCGCCAGGAATAGATGCTCTGGAAATCGTCCCCCACCGCCAGCAGATTGCGGTGTTTCGCCACAATCAGATCCACAAAATCGGACTGTAGGCGGTTGGTATCCTGATATTCATCCACCAGCACATGCCGCATGCGTTCCTGATAATAGGCGGCAACCTTTTCATTCTCGCGCAGGAGGCGCAGGCCGTTCACCAGCAGGTCGTCAAAATCCATGGCATTGAGGGCGCGTTTTTTCTCTTCGTAGAGCGCGTGCACCTTCATGACGCCCTCGATGTCGAACGCATGTTCGGCAAAACGCTCCTGCGCGATGTCGAGCACATCGGCTCCCCGATTGGCGGCCAGGCCAAACACGCTGGAGAGGATTTCCGCTTTAGGAAATTTCTTGTCCTTCAGACCCAGTTCGGTGACAGCGGCTTTCAGCAGGCGCTTGGAATCCTCTTCGTCGAGGATGGTGTAGTCTGCGCCATAGCCCAACAAGGGCGCATTCCGCCGGAGCATCCGGTTCGCCACGTGGTGGAAGGTGCCGCCCCATAAGCCGCCGACATCGCCGCCGATCAACTGGGCGGCGCGATCCAACATCTCCCGTGCGGCGCGGTTGGTGAAGGTGAGCAACAGGATATGCCGGGGATCCACCCCCCGTTCCAATGCCAGCCAGGCCACCCGGTGCGTCAGGGTGCGGGTTTTGCCTGTTCCGGCGGCGGCAATGACCAACACGGGGCCATCCGGAGCGGTTACGGCCCGATATTGTTCCTCATTCAGATGGTGTGCTAAATCCAATGCCATGGATGGAGGCAAGCGCTTTTCGCGCCCTTACGCTTTCTCGCCGGGGGTGGGTTCAATCAGGCGGGTCAGGGTCAGGCCGTCGAAGCCTGCATGCAAGCCGTCGTTGAGTTTGTCCAGCATGAGGCGGAGGTTTGAATCCGCCGCAATCCGGCCTTGCAAATCCTCGAATCCGCCGCCGCTTTTCATCAGATCGCGGATAAATTGGTCCATACCGGTGCTTTCCGGCGAACGGGTGAGGACATAGGAATCGGCCTGATCAGCCACCTTCACCAGATAGCCAACGCCGCACAGGAGCTGGACCACGACATTGACCAAGCGGATGGGCACCTTGTAGCGCCGGGAAAAAAGGGCGGCATCGAACATCCGGCCGCGGCCTTCCATGGCGAGACCGGCCTGTCGGACAATCATCAAGGCCACCAGCAAGCGTGCGCGCATGCTGGAGTTGTCCGCCTTGGTTTCCAGCGAATAGGTATCCGCATTTTGAAGGGCAAAGGTGAATTCGGCGCCCAGCAGCAGGATCACCCACGTGGCATACAGCCAGAACATGAAGACGGGAATGGCGGCAAACGCGCCGTAGATGGCGTTGTTCCGGGAAACCCCCACCTGCATGATCATGAACATCTTCATCCACCCGGCGAAGACAAGGGTGGTGACCAAGCTGCCGGCCAGGGCCGGGCGGATATGCACGCGGGTGTTGGGCACAAACACATAGAGCAGACAGAAGGCGGACCACATGGTCAGAAAGGAGACGATGTTTTGAATCCAGACATTCGGATCCATGCCGAGAATCCGCTGGTTGATGACAATCTGCGCCCGGAGGGCCCCTGCAGCGCCCATCAGGAGGGGCACCAGAACCAGCACGCTGGTGTAGCTCATGATTTGCTTCGGCATGCTACGGTTTTTGCTCACCCCCCACACCCGGTTGAAGCTTTTCTCGATGTTGGCGAGCATCAAAACGGCGGTCAGCACCAAGAAGGCCAAGCCGATGCCGCCGAGGGCGGAGAAATTCGTCTTCTCCACCAGCTCCAACAGCTGGCCGACGAATTGCTGGAACTGCACGGGCATATCCTCCAGCCAATCCAAATGGATGAAGGATTCAATCGAGTCGGTGCCAGCGCCAAAGCCGCGGGTCAGGGCAAACGCCACGGCCAGCACGGGCACAAGCGAAGTCAGTGTCACAAAGGTCAGCGAGGCGGCATGGATCGTCAGATCATCATCCATATATCCCCGAAACAACAGGTTGACGACGCGAACCACCCGCGCAAAAAAACTGGATGTTTCATCTTCTTGCGTTCCCGGCAGATCGTTCAGGGAACGTTTGACAAACGCAACAAGGTTAATGAACCGTTCTTTGAGTTTCATCCGGCCGCTCCGTTTCCTTCTTTGCCGGTGTTCCCGGTCCCATCCATGGCATCCTGCGTCAATTCACGAATCAAATCATGCCCCAGCGCCAGCACCACGGGGCCAAGGAACATGCCGATAAATCCAAAGGCAAACAAACCGCCCATGACACCAATGAGCAACAGCGAGAACGGCATGGTGTCCTCGCGGGAGGCGGCCTTCCGCCGGATGGCGGTGGGTCCGGCTTCCGGCACCCAACGGCGTACGGCGGAAACCAGAACCGGCATCAGCAGCATCAGCAGAAGCGCCGCCAGCAACAGCCAGATGCCGATGAGCAACCTGCCGGTGGCAAACAGCCAGATGGCGCCTCCGAGAAAGGCGACAACGCCGGCGGAGGCAAAGGGGGTGAACCCGATGGCGAGCGCGGCGATCCCCCCCACCCACCACGGCAGGCCCATGACCCAAAAACCGGCCCCGACCAGGAGGCCGACGACCAGAGCAAGCACCAAGGGTTGACGGCGGCGGCGGATCACGCTGAAATCCCATGCCCCGGCAATCAAAATGGGCCGGACGATGTTGTCGATGCTGCTGATGACGACCCCACCGTAGATCAGCATGCCGATGCCGTCACCCACTCGGCCGATGGCCAGCAGCCACAACCCGATGGGCACCCATAGAAAAGGAGGGCCCAAGGGAAGGACACCGAGCACAAAGGTGATGGCGGAAAACAAAACGACATTGGGGACGCCGAAGAGGGCAAACCCGATGGAAGCCGCCAAGGCTTGGACCAAGGCGGTTCCAATGGTGCCCCGGACCACAACTCTCAGGGTCAACGCCATCCGATGCCGCAGGCGCAACATGAAGGAGCCGCCCACCCGCTCCATGAGCTTTCCGGCCAAATCGGCAATAGCTTCCCCATGCAAAAAGAAAAAAAACATGAAAATTAAACTGGAGAAGACCTGAAACACACCATATCCAAGGCTCACTCCCCGTTGCACCAACCAATGCAGGCTCACCCGCGAGACACTGGCCCCCCAGCGCGCCAGATGGTCCGTATCACTAAAGAATTCGGTCAAACTGCTCCGGGCCATGTCGGCATAGCGAGACAAAAAAGGATGCTCCTTCATGGCGGCGATGACCTGTGGCACCCCTTCCTCCCGAAAGGCCCGGATCCGGTCCACCAGCCATGTCACCATGTCCAGCGAGGAGACGGCCACAATCCACAGGGGAATCACCAGCAGGAGCGCCGCCAGCAGGGTCATAATGGAGGCCGCCCAGAGGGAGCTTCCATGGGTGAGACGGCGCTTCATGAAGCTGAAAACCGGCCAGGAGGCAAACACCAAGATGGCCGCCCACAGCATGGCGGTCACGAACGGTTTGAGCACCAGAAAGCAAAACAGTGTCAGCAGCGACATCAGGGCGATGCCGATGGCCTGTTCGAACAATTTCCGGTTTTTGAGGTCAAACGATTCCATTGCGGTGCTTATAGCAAATTCGCACCGCCAGCGCACGCATAATCAAACGTTCATTTTTCTGCGGTGATGATGCCGGAGGCGAGCACGACATCCCCGTCGTAAAAAACCGCCACCTGGCCGGGGGTGACGGAGCACTGCGGCTCGTCAAAAGCAACCGCTAGGCGCCTGCCGTCTTCTTCCGTCCGAACCGTCGCCCAAGCGGCGGCATGCCGCTGCCGAATCTGTACGCGGCACCGGATGGGTTTTTGCGGCGGGCCGTCCCATGCCACCGCGTGGAAATCTCCGGCCCGCAATCCTTTCGCCATGATATTCTCGCGGGGGCCCACCACCACCCGGTTGCGGGGGGCATCCATTTCCAGCACATACCATGGGGTTCCTCCACCCCCCAGCTCCAATCCCTTGCGCTGGCCGATGGTGTAATGGATGATGCCCCGGTGCCGTCCCACCACCCGGCCGCTACGGGTCACAAAATCCCCCGGCACTCCATCGCCAGCTTGAAACAGAACGGAATAATCCGAACACTGGATGAAATCCTGGCTCTCCTTCCGGTCGGCCACATCCGCCCAGCCCAGCTCCCGGGCCAGCGCCTTGACCTCATTTTTCCGCAGTTCCCCTAGGGGGAAGAGCAGCTGGGCAAGCTGATCCTGCCTCAACCGGGACAGGAAGTAGGATTGATCCTTGGAGGCGTCCACTCCTCGGAGGAGCTGCCAACGGCCCGTGGCGGCATCGTGGTGGACACGGGCATAGTGGCCCGTGGCAAATTTCTCAAACGTTAGGCCCTGGGCACGGGCCTGCTCCAAGAGGAAGCCGAATTTCATCCGCGAGTTGCACATCACACACGGGTTGGGCGTCCGACCGGCCAGATACTCGGCACGGAAATAGGCCAGCACGGTTTGTTTATATTCATCCGCAAGAGGAATCTCCCGGTGGGGAATGCCCACCCGGGCGGCGGCCGCGGCGGCCACCGCCATCTGTTGGACGGCCCTAGGGCCGAAACAGCCGCCATGGCCTTCTGCGGGAATGGGAACCGATCCATCCCAGATGTTCATGGTCAGTCCCATCACCTGCCAGCCTTCGCGCTTGAGCCTCCACGCCGCCATGCAGGAATCCACACCTCCACTGAGCCCGACGGCAACTGTTTTGACAGAATTCGACATGCCGACATTTTGAATTTCTCTGGTTCAAACCACAACCCAAAAGAGCATCCCTCTATTTCGCCGAAGCGGCTACCCTGAGCCCCTCCCCTCTTAGTAAAAACACACGCTCTTTCTTTGCGGCATGGTTTTTCGTGGCGTATGGGGAAAACCCATGAACGGGTTTGGGCCATGAGTGTGCGCTGGAAACCCGTTGCGGACCCAAAAAAAAGCACCGGCCGTCCGACCGGTGCCTGTCAAGGCGGGAACGTTTACCAGCGATAGTGAGCAAACGCCTTGTTGGCGGCGGCCATTTTGTGCGTGTCGTCACGCTTCTTGAGGGCATTGCCCTGACCTTTGAAGGCATCCATGATCTCGTTTGCCAACGCACGTTGCATGGATGTGCCCTTGCGGCCACGGCTATAATCCACCACCCAGCGGAGGGCCAAGCTGACCTGGCGGGAGGCGGGGACTTCCACCGGCACCTGGTATGTCGCACCCCCCACGCGGAGGCTCTTGACCTCCACTTTGGGCTTGATGTTGTCCAGCGCCTTCTGGAAAACATCCAACGGCTCTTCGCCGGACTGTTCCCGGATTTCGTCCAACGCACCATACACCGTGCGTTGGGCCGTGGATTTCTTGCCACGGGTCATGATGATGTTGACCAAATGAGTTACCAATTCGCTGCCGTAACGGGCATCGGGGGCAAATTCGTGTTGTTCTGCGCTACGCCTTCTCATGCTTCATCCGTCCTTACTTGGCCTTCGGCGTTTTGGCGCCGTATTTGGAACGACCACGGCGGCGACTTTCCACACCCAGGCAATCCAGGGTGCCGCGCACAATGTGGTATCGAACACCGGGCAAATCCTTCACACGGCCGCCGCGAACCAGCACCATGCTGTGCTCCTGCAGGTTGTGGCCTTCGCCGGGAATATAGGCGGTCACTTCCTGACCATTCGTCAAACGCACACGCGCTACCTTGCGCAAAGCCGAGTTGGGCTTCTTGGGCGTCATTGTCTTCACCAGCAGGCACACGCCGCGGCGCTGGGGGCACTTCTGCAACGCAGGCGATTTCCGCTTGGCGCGCAACGGGGTGCGACCCTTTTTCACCAGTTGATTGATTGTTGGCATATCGTTCTTTTCGTTCCTTTTCTATCGCTGGATTGACACAAATTGGCGCGCAGATTACCACTCTGCGCACGCCTTGGCAATCCCCTTGTTCCACTTTTTTCGCCTTTCCCGGTCGTGCCGAAAAACCGTGCAATTCCCGGGAATGGTCCTTATACTCCCTTTGACAATGAGTTGAAACACTTTTTTTGAAAGGTTTGTCATGATCCTGCGCCCCGCCATGCCGATGTTTCGTTGTGTCGCCGTTTTCCTTGGCCTGCACCTGCTTTTCGCCCTCCTTCCGGCCTCCGCCGAGGAGCAGCCCCTGCTGCGGATTGCCATGTTGTCCGACGGCGGCACTTTCAACGACCATTCCTTCAACCAAAACAGCCGAGAGGGCATTGAAGAACTTCTGTATTCCGGGGCCCCCATCTATGTCCAGTTCTACGAAACCACGACCTCGGTAGATTTCGAAAAGCAGCTGGCCGCCTTTGCCGAACGGAATTACCGGCTCATCATCGGTATTGGCTTCCTCATGGGCCCGGCCATGGAGTCCGTTTGTACCGATTATCCCCGGACGCTGTTCACCTGTGTGGATGGCGATTTCCAGGATCCCGCCCACAACCTCTCCGCACTGAGCTTCCAAGTGGACGAATGCGCCTTCCCGGCCGGCTATCTGGCCGCCGCCTGGGCCGATCTGCAGGACCCGGAAGATCCGGCGGTGGCCTTTGTCGGCGGGATGGATGTGGACAGCGTCAACCAGTTTGTGGTCGGCTTCCAGAATGGAGCGGCCCATTTCAACCGCACCAAGGGGAAAAACGTCCGCATTCTCGGCGGACACGTCGGCGCGTTTGATCAATTCGACGCAGGCTATGCCATGGCGGAAGGCTTCCTTGCCGAAGGCGCGGACGTTCTTTTCGGCGTGGGCTCCATTTCCGGCAACGGCGCCATCGCCGCCGCCAAGGACCATGGCAAATGGGCCATCGGTGTGGATACCGACCAATACAACACCCTATTGCGGGAGCAGGACATCCTCCTCACCTCCTGCCTGAAACGGATGGACCACGCCGTGCAACTGGCGGTGCAGGAAGCCTTGAACAATTCCTCTTGGCCCAAAACCCGTTATGTGGGCACCCTAGCCAACCGGGGGGTGGACCTCGCCCCCTACCACCATTTCGCCGACCAGATCCCCCAGACCCTCCATGAGGAGATCTTGGACATCCAGCGGAACATCATCGAGGGCACCATCCAGACCGGATGGAAGCAAAAGTGATCCGGCGCCGCTTGAGCGCTCAGGGAGCGGGCGGAGCAATCCGCAAAATCCTTCCCGGTTCGTATGTCTGCATCAAGCGCAGGAAAATCGGCTCGTATTCGTCATACAGGTCAGTTGGAACGCTGAACTGAATGTGATGGGCCAGATCGCCCGTCACGAAATCCAGCATCAACACCTTCGAGCGGTACAGTTGGGCGGAGCGCTTCACGGCACGGTAAGGCCCCACATAGGCCACATCCATATGGGTGTCCGCCGAGAGGGTCCGCTCCACCCGGCGCAAACGGTCGATCAGCTTTTCAAACGTCAAGCCGTTGGTCACCACCACCTGGATGCTCATGTCCATCCCATACGGCCCTTGGAACACCGTGTCGAAAAAGCCATCCACCGGTTTGGCCACCCGCACCCAATTCCGCGGCGGCACCAGGCTGAAGCGGCCGACGGGATCCGTAAAGCGTTCATCCTGAAATCCCGCCGCGAGGTCCGCCGCATCCCCCCGGCGGGATTCCCTCCCGGTTTTCTGGAAGGTTTCCAGGCGGGAGGAAAGGTTCCGTATGTCGGTCATCAAGGCCATCAACAAAACCACCGCCAGGCCCCAGATCACCCACCGGAAACGGGAGCGGAAGGCCGCTTTGCGCTCCTCTTCCTGCGCGGCGTGGCGCTGGATTCGCCGGTTGGAGGCCTGGATGGAATCGGTGCGGGGAGGTTTGAGGCTCATGGCGAACGAGCGGCAAACCGGGTGACGTGCTCCGGCAGCCAATACCAATAGGAATAATATTCGGGAGGTAGCTCCGTCACCACCCGCTCCGATGAGGAAATCGTCTGTCGGAAAGGATCCTTCTGATCGACCCACACCCGTTCGTCTCGGACAAACAACTGCGGCGCGTCCGAATCTTCGTCCGCCAACATTTCAAACTGAATCTTGCGGTTGGGTTCCCCGAAATAATCAAACTGCTCCTCTAGGGAATCCTTGGCCACCTGCAAAAAACGGTCGAAACGGGCGGCGCCAAGAGTCCGAAGCAGCTCATCATACAATCCTTCCCGAACCAGCTGCCCTTCCTCGGAATAGGAGGGAATCGTCAAGACCACTTCATATTCCGACGGGGTTTCCACCGCGACATAGGCGGTTTCGATATCCTGCAGGATAGAGCGCATTTCCATAAAGGCGGCGTCCAGCTGTTCCGTCTCCTCCTCATCCAGCCGCAGGATCTGGATCAGCGCATCACTAACGGCCATATCCCCATCCACCGCCTGGAGCCGCAGATGAGCCATCTGCTCCTCCGGCAACGGAAAGGTCCCCCGGACATTGTCCAAAATCCAGTTGAGCATGTCGTCCAGCCGTGTCCGCAACCGCGCATTTTCCATTTCCATGCGGAAAAGGGCGCGTTCCAGATGGGAGGCCTCCGCCTCCGCAACCGCCGCCTGTTCCGGCGGGAGGGGCGGAGGTAGGGCAGAAAACGAGGCGGCGGGAAGCATCGGCGGCGCCGTTTGGCCCGAAGCCGCCGCCGGAGACTCCTGTAGCGGCGGCGAGCGTTCTTCCGCACGCTCAGAGGCTCCGAACTGCCGGGAAAGAAAAAGGGACAAGAGGACCGCCGCGCCTGCGGTTCCCAACGCCACCACGCATTTTTTGGCTATCGCCGGTTCCAGCATCGCCCCATGCGTTCAGTGCGGCTGCCTACAGCAGCTTCGCCGCTGAAATCGCCTCCTCGACGGTCGGATACAACTTGACCAGCTTGCCCATCCCCAGCAATTCAATGGTCTTCACAATGCGCTTGTTCAAGCCGGCAATTCCCAAGAAGGAAACATTCTGCAGAGCCATTCGCTGATAGCTCCCCAGCAGAGCCATGCCCTTGCTGGTCGCATAGGAGAGCTTCTCGCAATCCAGCACGATCTTCGAATGCGGCTTGCGGATGATCGGATCCAACGTCTCTTTGAACTGATCGTGCGTCACAGAATCCAACGGGCCCGAAATGTGAACCACTTGAATGCCGTCCTGAACTTCCATTTGTGTTGTTAAAACCGCATCTGCCATCGCATCCTCCAAAACTTTCCATCTCCCCGCCGGAAACGGCCCGGGTGATGATGAGTGGGAGAATCATACCTCAATCCCCCGTGGCTTGTACAGTCCGAATCCGGCGTCGGGAAAGAACCGCCGTAGCGGACGGAAAAAATCCGTATTGGATGGTTGACGCCATCCGTCCGGCATGATACAACCCCTCCCATCGTCTGAGGATTTGGGGGGTTAGCTCAGTTGGTAGAGCGCCTGAATGGCATTCAGGAGGTCGGGAGTTCGAACCTCCTACCCTCCACCAAATTCCGGACGATGCGTGCCGAAAGGCATTTTTTGTTGCCCTAGTTGCGGCCGCGCCCTATAGTCCACCGTGATTGTTCCAAGGAGGATGTGTATGATTTTGGCGTATATCGATCCCGGCAGCGGTAGCATTCTGTTTCAAGTTCTTCTGGCTTCCGTGGTCGGTGGCATTGCGGTTTTCTGGACGCGCATCAAAGCCTTTTTCACCGGCCGAAAAGCCAAACCAACAAGCTCGGACCACACCGATGCCCCTGCCGACGATTCCACCAAGTCGGACTGATTTTCCATGCCACGCATTTCCGGCTCCTTCCGCGATCCCAGCGGATACGTTTTCCAGCATCAGAACCGCATTTTCCGTTCTCTGGATGCTTCCGCGAATGAAATCCTGCGCACTCTGGAGCAGCAGGGGCACCTTGCCCGCTGGATTCAAGACGGCCTGGTGGTCGGCACCCGGTTTGTCGCCGATGACGCCCTGCTTGGCGAGTTGCATGCCGCCCATCCCGGTTTCGCCGCCTTTCTGGAGCATGACCGCCTCGACCCCATCACCTATCCCTATGAGTGGTCCGCCGGTATGCTGGCGGATGCGGGGCGCCTGACCCTCCGCCTTCAAATGGAATTGGCGGCCCTCGGCCTTTCCCTGAAAGATGCCACCGCCTACAACATCCAATTCGTCAACGGCCGTCCCATTTTCATTGACCTGACCTCCATTGAAAAACCGGCGCGCCTGGACCTGTGGTTCGCCCTCGGACAGTTCAACCGCATGTTCCTATATCCCCTCCTTCTCTCCCGCCATGCCGGGTGGGACCTGCGCTCCTATTTTCTTGCCAATTTGGACGGTCGGACCACCCTGCAAGTCGGCCAAGCCTTTTCCTTCCGCCAGCGCTGGAGTCCCTCCCTCCTGCTGGACATCGGCATTCCCTTTGCGCTGGAACGCAAGGTCAAAGCCGGGAAAGTCGGCGCCCCCCGCTCCGCCCCCGCGCAAGACGGACGGGCCACCGGTCGCGCCGATGTGCAAAACATCACGCTCAAGCGCCTAGACCGGAAGATCAAGGCGCTGGTGGAAAAGCTGGCGCCGGAAACCGTCTGGGGCGACTATACGCAAATCTGCTCCTACGATGAAACCGCCGAAGCCTCCAAAAAGCATCTGGTCCGGACGTTCATCGAACAGGCCCGGGCAGGCTCCGTTCTCGACATCGGCTGCAACACCGGGGACTATTCCCGCATCGCCGCCGCCTGCGGCGCCCGGGTGCTCGCCACGGATTTCGACACCAGCGCCATTGAGCAGATGTATCAACGCCTCAAGCAGGAACCTAGGCCCATCACACCCATGGTGGTTGACATCGCCAACCCCAGCCCCGGCATCGGCTACATGAACACCGAACGCCTGCCCTTCCTGGCGCGCGCCAAGCCGGACTGCGTGCTGGCCCTTGCCCTCATCCACCATCTACTCGTCGGCGCCAACCTGCCCATGGCCTCCATCCGCGATCTATTCGCCAGCCTGGCCCAGCGACACCTCATCCTGGAATTCGTCCCGACGGACGACGTGATGTTCCGCCGCCTCATCGAATTCCGCGTCAATTTGTTCGAGCACGTCACGCTTGATTTCTGCAAGCAGGTATTCGGCGAGGCCTTCACCCTCGTCCGGGAAGAAGCCATCCAAAACTCGCCCCGCACGCTCCTGCTGTTCGAAAAACGCCGCTAGAAAACTCTCCCCATCCCGAAGCACGTCTGTTATCCTGCGCGCATGAACGAACGGGACCGGAAAAACCGCTATCTCCACCAATCACGCGGCCAATGGCAGGTGGCGTGCGAACGCCTCCGCCTCGCGAATGACAAGCCTCCGCTACCGTCCGGCGCCGTCCGGCCCATCGGCGACTTGGTCGGCGGTGTGCTCGAGGGCATGCGTCTGGACACCCACGCCCAAGTGGAGCAGATTGCCCGGGCATGGCCCGCCCTGGTTGGCCCCGACCTAGCGCACAACACCAGGCCCGCCCACCTGGAGGCCGCCCGCCTGAGCGTCTATGTCAACCATCCCGCCTGGCTGTACGAATTGCGGGGAGCCTTCGCGGCGGAAATCCTCTCACGCGTCCAGGACCGCTTCGGCAAACGCCTCATTCAAACCATCCGGTGGACCATCGACCCCCAGCCACCCGTTCCCCCCTGATCCTCCATTTACCCCTAGGTTTCCACACGGTGGAAAATAGCGGCCGATTTTTCCACGCATTGGAAACCAAATCGCTGGATTTTCCACGCATTGGAAAAAAAGTTTCCACACGGTGGAAAACCGGGCTATTCCGCCTTGGGCGCCGCGTGCTTGGCCAAGATGGCGTCGCGGCGGCGGCCGGGGCTTTTTCCTGCTCGCCCTGATGCGGGGCGGGAGCGTGGCATGGCATCCGGCGCAAGGCAAATCCCTCGCCGCTGGCGGCAAGGACAAAAAAAACGGGGCCCGTGGAGGGGCCCCGGCAGACGCGGGCAGGCGTTAGCTATCCTTCCCGCCGCCCGGCATCAAGCGGGGCAACGCCACCAAGCCCAGCAGGAAAAAAGCCAAGGTGGCGCAGAAACCAATCCATCCGCTTTTCGTAATGCCGCCAATCAGATAGCCCACGCCGGTGCACACGGCAACGAAGATGGCATAGGGGGCCTGGGTGGTGACGTGCTCCAGCAACGGACAGCCCGCCCCGATGGCGGAGAGGATGGTGGTGTCGGAAATTGGCGAAATATGATCGCCCATCACGGCGCCGCCCAAGACCGCCCCGCAGGCCATCAGGACTTCCGGCAGAAGAAGGCCGGCCCCACCACCCGAGCGTTCCGCAATGGCCATGGCCAGCGGTATCCCGATGGGGATCATGATGGCCATGGTGCCCCAGCTGGTTCCGGTGGAACAGGCAATCAGCGCGGAAATGATGAAGAGTCCCACGGGCAGAAAGCGGCCGGTCATGCCGCCACGCTCCACCAACTCCGTCAGAAAGGCCGGCAACCCCATTCCGCCATCCGCAGGGGCTTCCTTGATGACGGCGCCGATGGTCCAGGCCATCGCCAGAATGAGCAGGGCCGGGACCATACTCTTGACGCCGACGACAAAGGCTTCACTGCCCATCCGCGGGGAGAACAGACGACGGGCCAGCATGTAGGGAACGGTGACCATCAGCGTGAATGTGATGCATATCATCAAGGACATGGAGGCATCCGCCTCCCAGAATCCTTGGCTGACGGGAATGGTCCGAACGGCTTCCAGAAAGGTCGTAGGGCCGCCTTCCGTTATGGCCGCATTCCACCATGTGGTCACGGGGAAGGCCGCAAGCGCGCTCAGAACTAAAACCAGCATAGGCAAGAACATGTCGATGGGCCGGACCTTTTCGCGGGACTGGATGTTGAATACGCCGCGCGGATCGTGCAGGTCGCCAGAGATGAAGCCGAAGTTTTCATCATACAGTTTGTTCTCGTCGCACGCGCGGCGCTCCGCCGTCAGCATGGGGCCGAAGTCCCGGTGCGTGAGCGCCAGCCCCAGCACCATCAGGATGGCGAAGATGGCATAAAAATTGTACGGGATGGTGCGGATGAAAAGCTCCAACTCCCCCATGCCGAGTTCGCCGAAGCCTTCCGAGCCGCGCATGTAGCTCATGACCGTCACGACCCAGGTGGATACCGGCGCGAGAATGCAGACGGGCGCGGCGGTGGAATCGAGGATATAGGCCAGCTTGGCGCGGGAGATTTTCATTCTGTCGGTGACGGGGCGCATGGCGGTGCCGACGGCCAGGGAGTTGAAATAATCGTCAATGAAAACCAACAGGCCGAAAATCCATGTTGTAATCAACGTCCCGGTGCGGGTTTTGACGTGCCGGGCGGCCCAATCGCCAAAGGCCTGGGAGGCGCCGGCGCGGGAGAGCAAGCCGACCAAACCGCCCAACAGGGCGCAGAACAGAAAGATACGCAGGTTCCAGCTGTCGCCCAGATTGGCCACCAGCTTTTCGCTAAACAGCACAATGGCGGCAAAGAGATCCCCCCCTGTGGCAATCAATGTCCCCGACATAATACCGAGGAACAAGGACAGAATTACATCTTTGGTCACAAGCGCCAACACAATCGTCAACACTGGCGGCACGATCGCCCACCAACCCATATGCTCCATAGTCACGTCTCTCCTTTTTGGAATTCGGGAATTGTTCTACATTAAAACACAATCATAACACCAGCATAAAATCGCCTAAAAATCAGGATTTTCCGCCCCCTTGGAGGGCATCTTGGCACAGGCGGTATGATCCACCGAGCGCGTGGGGGCGAAAGGCGGGTGTCATTCGGGGGATTCCGATTCGGCCGTCGGCTTCACAAAAACGGCCGGAGGAACGGACAGATCCGCATCCTCACTCAGCAGGCGTTTGACGGAGGGGATGACGCTCCGTTGCGTATCCCGGCAGGTGAGCATCAGAAACAGCATCAACAACAGCGCGGCGAACACGTTGGTCAAGGCATTGATCATCCGGGCGGGGACAGGCCGTCCGGTGATCCATTCCCAAAGGTTCCACACGACATGGCTACCGTCCAGAACCGGAATCGGTAGCAGATTCACAATGGCCAAATTGACATTCAGAAAGGCCGTGAACCAAAGCGCCAGGGCAAAGCTGGATTTCACCATCAGCCACAGCATCACAAAAATCATGACCGGCCCCCCCACCGCGCCGGCCGCCGCGCTGGAGGTGGAGGGCGTGACCAATGCACGGAGGAAGCGGAACATGGAGGTGACGTGCCCCTTCACCTGGGCCCACGGGGACGGATGCACCAGCGTGCCATAATCCAGATCGGCCAATGTATTGAACACCACCCCGATCAGGTGCCGTTGCGAGGCGCCGTCATACGCGGCGAGAACTTCCACCACCACATGTTGCGTTCCACGCTGGATATCCATCCACGCGGGCTCCGTTCCATTGGCTTCCACCATCTGGCTGAGATGCGCACGGCTGTAAATGCGCTGCCCGTTAAAACCCGTCAATTGGTCGCCGACTTCAATGCCGGCGGTGGCGGCGCCCGAATAAGGATATACGGAGGCCACGTGGGCGGAATCCATTCCATCCAAGCCGGGCAGAACCCAAATGCCACCTGGAGTCTTTTCCGGTTCGATGGCCACCTCCCGGAGGCTTCCATCTTCCGCAGAACGAATTCCCAGCATAAGCGGAGACGTGGGGGCCAGGGCCACCTTCTCGACAATCTCCATCCAGTTCCGCACCGGCTGCTGGTTCACCGACACAATTTCGTCCCCGAAACGCACGCCCAAGTTCCAGGCGGGACTCTCAAGAGCAATGTAGCCAATCACCCCGTTCTGCTCCTGTAGGGAGGAGGGCTTGCCGAGCAACCACACGATGGCGCCGAGAAAAAAGGCGAAGGCGATGTTCCCACCCGCCCCGGCCAGGGAGACACAGAGCTTCTTCCACGGAGCCACGCGGGGCAATACGCGCTCCGGGGCATCCGCCGTTTCCTTGGCGGCATCCGGTGTTCCTTCCAGAAAGGAATTGGGGTCCATCTGGGGAAGCGCCACATATCCCCCGAGCGGAAGCCAGCCGATTTTATACGTGGTGGCGCCCACCTTCTTTTTCCATATGGCCTTCCCCATGCCGATGGAAAACACATCCACCACCATTCCAAAGGCGCGTGCCGCCAGAAAATGCCCCAGTTCATGAACAAAAATGCTCGCACTAAACAGCAGGAGCATGGCCAAAATGTATATAACAACCATCATAACCTTCTATCTTCGTGAATGAATGAAGCGGGGGCGGCTAGTTCACCAGCCGCAGGTACAAATATAGGGCCGGGGCGGTGAACAGCAGGCTGTCGAGCACATCCAGAAGGCCGCCCATGCCGGGAATGATTCCCCCGCTGTCCTTGACGCCGGAGGCGCGTTTGAACAACGATTCCGTCAAATCCCCAACCACCGCACAAACCGACAAGGCCACCCCCAACGGCAAGGCCCGTAGCGGCGTGATGCCCAAGGGCGTGAATGTCTTTTGCAGAATCAGGACCAGCAGGGCGCCCATGAAGGTGCCGACCACAATGCCGCCGAACACGCCTTCCCAGGATTTGCCGGGGGAAATGCGGGGGATCAGTTTGTGCTTCCCGAAGACGCACCCGAACAAATAAGCGCCGATGTCGGTGAACTTGGCGGCAAAAACACAATAGAGGAGCAGCCAGCGGCCCGGCATATAGATGCCCTCCACGGGTTCCTGACGAGCGAACAGCAACAGCTTGGTCAAAAAATTCCAGAGCAGACCGATATACAGAACACCCATCAACGTGAAGCCGATGGTGCGAAGCGGATGGGGATTGGCCTTTTGGGGAAACTGTCGGAGAAGGATGGCAATGGTGATCAGAAACAACACCACGGCATCCCAAGAGCCCTCGGTGGCCCCACCGTGAACGCCGGAAAACCATGTGACGAAAACCAGGGCCACAATGCCCAATGTGCCGTAGCGGTTGAAACAGGGCTCCCCGGCGGCCGCCATCATGTTGTAGAACTCCTGCGCAATCACCACGGCCAGTGCCGCGAGGACAAACGGGATGCCGATGTCCGGCATCAGAAAAAACAGGGTGAACAAAACAGCCGCAATGGAAAAGCCACTGATTAAACGGCGCTTGATGGCAGGGTATTTCATGAAGGGGCTCCATATCGGCGTTGCCGCCGGGCATATTCTTCCAGGGCCTTGGCGAATTCTTTTTCACGGAAGTCAGGCCACAATGTATCGGTGAAATAGAATTCGGCATACGACAACTCCCAGAGCAGGAAATTGCTGAGTCGGCATTCTCCGCTGGTGCGGATCATAAAATCGGGATCGGGAACGTCCGGCAGGTAGAGCCGCTGGGCGATGGTGGCTTCATCCACGGCATCGGGCAGAAGCCCCCCCTCCTTCACTTCCCAGGCAATGGCCTGGACGGCATCGGCGATTTCCGCACGGCCACCGTAGCTGAGCGCCAGAATCAACTGTCCCTGAGTATAGGCCCTCGTTGCCGCCATCACCCGTTCCAATTCGGTGCGGACGGCTTCGGGCAGATCCCGGATGCGGCCAGTCACGCGCAGACGAACCTGGTTTTCGTGCAGCTCGTGCTCATCCTTTTTCAAAAAGGTCTTCAGGAGAGACATCAGCCCGCTCACTTCGTCTTCGGGGCGGACCCAATTTTCGGTGGAAAAGGCATATACCGTCAAAAATTCCACCCCGTGGTCGCGGCAGGCCCGAAGGACGGCGCGCAGGGATTCCGCTCCGGCGCGATGACCGAACAAGCGGGGCTGCATGCGTTTTTTTGCCCACCGCCCGTTGCCGTCCATGATGATGGCGACGTGGCGCGGAATGGCGGGCGTGGAAGCGACGGCCCTCATGCTCTCGGCCCTGCCATCAGCGTGCTTTCCCGCCGCGGTCCGACGGACAAAATGCCGATTCGTACGCCGGTGACTTCCTCAATGCGGGCCAGATATCGTTTCGCCGCCGCGGGCAGTTCCTCGAATCGGGTCAGCGCGGTGGTCGGGGTCCGCCAGCCGGGCATTTCTTCATACACCGGCATGCAGCGGGCCACCTCCCGGATATTGGCGGGGAACACTTCCATGCGTTTTCCATCCAGTTCATATGCCACACACAGCTTCAGAGTGTGGAATCCATCCAAGACATCCAGTTTGGTCAACGCCCATTCGTCCACACCGCACGTCATGACGGCGTGGCGCGCCACCACCGCATCAAACCAACCACAACGGCGGGGACGCCCCGTGGTCGCGCCGAATTCACGGCCGACCTTCCGGAGCTGCTCGCCATTCTCATCAAACAGTTCCGTGGGAAACGGCCCTTCCCCCACGCGGGTGGTATAGGCCTTCAACACACCGACCACACGGTCCATTCGGTTGGGCGCAACGCCCGAGCCCGTTGACGCCCCGCCACTGGTGGCATTGGAACTGGTCACATACGGGTAGGTCCCGAAATCAATATCCAGCATGACGCCCTGGGCGCCTTCAAACAAAATTTCCTCGCCACGGCGGACGGCTTCGAACAACAAGGGAACTGTATCGCACACCAAGGGCCCCAAGATCTTCATGGCTTCCCGGACGGAATCCAATACCGTTTCCGCATCCACCACCGGCGCACCCATGGCAGACAAAATGCGGTTTTTCTCCTCGATCCGGGATCTCAACAGAGCGGGAAATTCCGGATCAACCAGATCGCACATCCGCAACCCGAAGCGGGAGGCCTTGTCGCCATAGGTCGGCCCGATGCCTCGCAGGGTGGTGCCGATCTGCTCGCCCTTGATTTTCCGGGCCTCCCCCTGGGCGTCCAGCATGCGGTGATACGGGAACACGACATGCGCACGGTCGCTGATGAATAAGCGGCCGGCCACCGAAATGCCGCGCTCGCTCACGCCCTTGATTTCCTCGACGAGGGCGACGGGATCCAACACGACCCCGTTGCCGATCACACATTTTTTCCCTTCATGCAGAATGCCGGAGGGCACCAGATGGAGGACAAAGCGGTCCTCCCCCACTTCCACGGTATGCCCTGCATTGTTGCCGCCCTGCGCCCGCACCACCCACTGGGCACGCTCGGTCAGCACATCAATAATTTTGCCTTTGCCTTCATCCCCCCATTGGGCGCCGATTAAAATTGTATTCGCCATTGCTCTTCGTCCTTTTCCGGGCAGAGTGCCCGTGTTTACACGCGATAATAGGCGCGGTACCATTCCAAGAAGCGCTGGATTCCCGTTTCCAGCGGTGTGGAGGGCGCGAAACCCACATCCCGCTGCAAGTCCTGTACATCGGCACAGGTGGCCGGCACATCCCCCGGTTGCATCGGCAGATTGTTCCGAATGGCCTTCTTGCCAATCATTTCCTCAATGAGAGTAATGAACCGATCCAACTCCACCGGGGTATGGTTGCCGATGTTGTAGACCCGGAACGGCGAGGCCGCCGTTCCCGGATCGGGATGCGCCGGATTCCAGTCTGGATTCGGCCGGGCGATATGGTCGGAAGTCCGGACCACGCCCTCGGCAATATCGTCAATATAGGTGAAATCCCGGCGCATCCGGCCGTGGTTGTACACATCAATGGGTTCATCCGCTAGAATGGCTTTGGTGAATTTGAACAGGGCCATGTCCGGGCGGCCCCACGGACCATACACCGTGAAGAAGCGCAGGCCGGTGGTGGGCAGGCCGTACAAGTGGGAATAGGTGTGCGCCATCAACTCATTGGCTTTCTTGGTGGCGGCATAAAGGGAAACGGGGTGGTCCACATTGTCATGCACGGAAAAAGGCTGCTGTGTGTTCAAGCCATAGACCGAGCTACTGGAAGCATAGGCCAAATGCGGCGTCTCGGCATAGCGGCAGGCTTCTAGGACATTCAGGAAGCCGACCAGATTGCTTTGCACATAGGCTTCCGGATGGGTCAGGGAATAGCGAACGCCGGCCTGGGCGGCCAGATGGATCACGCGGTCGAAGGGCCCGCCGTCAAAAAGAGCGCGAACGGCCACAGCATCTTCCAGCGCGCCGCGGACAAAACGGAAGCGGCCTTCATATGCGGAGAGCTGCTTCAAGCGGTCCTCCTTGAGGGACACATCGTAATAGTCGTTCAGGCAATCAAATCCGACGACGGTATCTCCCCGTTCCAGTAGCCTCTGGCTGACATGAAACCCGATGAATCCGGCAGCACCCGTAACCAATACACGCATCACAACATAACTCCTTGTTCGTCCGTTTTCGGACGCATTCCCAATAACAAATAAGCGGCCGACGTAGCCACCCGTCCCTGTGGCGTCCGCGCCAACAGTCCCTGCTGGATCAAATACGGCTCATACACCTCTTCCAAGGTGCCAGCCTCCTCCCCCACGGAAACGGCAATGGTGTTGCCCCCCACCGGGCCGCCGTTGAATTTCTCAATGATGGTCCGGAGGATGCGCTTGTCCATCTCGTCCAATCCATGTTCATCCACATCCAACATGGTCAGGGCCTTGTCCGCCACCGCCCGGGTGATCCGGTTCCCCGCCCGGACCTGGGCATAATCCCGCACCCAGCGCAACAGATTATTGGCAATGCGGGGTGTTCCACGGGAGCGGGCGGCAATCTCCATGGCGCCTTCGGCGTCCAATTCCACATCCAGAATTCGGGCAGATCGCGTGACCACTTCCGTCAGCTCCTCCGGCGAATAATAGTCCAGCCGGTTGGTCATCCCGAACCTGGACCGCATGGGCGCGCTCAACAGTCCGCTACGGGTGGTGGCGCCCACCAGTGTGAAGCGCGGCAGGTTCAGCCGGACGCTCCGGGCATGCGCCCCTTGGTCGAGGACGATATCAATGGCAAAATCCTCCATGGCGGAATAGAGGTATTCCTCCACACTCTTTTGAATGCGGTGGATTTCGTCAATGAACAGGATGTCCCCCTTCTCCAAATTCGTCAGCATACCAGCCAAATCCGCCGGCTTGGCCAGAATCGGGCCGGAGGTGGCCTTCACATTCGCCCCCATGGCTGTTCCCAGAATATAGGCCATAGTGGTCTTGCCAAGACCGGGAGGGCCACACAAGAGAACATGGTCCATCACATCCCCCCGCCCCTTGGCCGCCGCCACACTCAATTCCAAGCGTTCCCGTACTTTTTTTTGGCCGATGAACTCGACAAAACGCCCGGGACGCAGGGTGAGTTCAAACACGGCATCCGCTCGGGTGAGTGCATCTGATACAAATCTTTCGGTCATGGAGTGGACCCAGTCATATAAGAGGGCAGTAGACCAAATTTTTCATTTCCCTACAAGGGCAGAAACACGGATGCGGAGAATCGGACGGAGGTCTCTGATTCCCGCTTGGCTCCCTTTATGGGATCGGCACAGGTCCCGCAACTTCCCCCGTCAGACAAAATAAGGGAAGCCCAATATAACGGATCTTTATCCGCCGACTACCACAAAATCCGGCATTCCGGGCTGGTCTCCAAATTCGGACAGCGGATTTCTTTTGCCTTTGCATCTCCGGTCCACGCCACATCTGCCGTGTACAGATCATCCAAACATACTCGTTCTACGAGTAGCCCGTTGAGATGCTGTTGCCAATCATTGCAAAACATATAAAATTTGGATGAATCATTTCCAAATAACCCGCTTATGTTATCTTGACCCACAATGATTTTTAGAGGTGGCTCAAAGTAAGGCGTGCCCTTCGGCAAAGGGCCCACCAGCTTAACTGACGTTTAGACAACTCTTTGACGAGCCGTTTGTCTTGCCACCCTACGATGACTTGCTCCCGGTAGCCCGACACACACCACAACTTCGCATAACGCCCGAGTTTCGTCTTAAGCCCAGGATGAACGTGAATGCCCAGTTGCTTGCCGAGTTCCCTGGAGTATGCCTCAAAATCCGAAGGGTAAAACCAAATGGCCACCAAGCGATTCTCTGAGAAACTCAAACGCAATTCCCCCGTCTGCCCCAACGTGGTATACGAATCAACGGAAAGGATTAACCGACCGTGCTGCGGGCGCTGCTCGGCCACGGGCTTTCGGATATCTCCCCGCACATTTAATTGATACGTGGGAGAGAGGAGACGTTCGCACTCTTCGATCGTCATGTAGCTCAAAAAACCATCCATGAGCGGGACTCCCGACACGCGAGGAGAACACGACTGCATGACGAACAGAATGCACAACATGACGGAAGCAGAAACATAACGAGCCCGCCTCGAAATACAATGCAATGCACGCCCGTGATGGAACGAACAAAACATGCCACAACCCTGGGTAAAGAACCTGCAAATCACCGTTTGCGAGAGCGTCACGGCACCCTGTGTTGCAACCCGTCCCAGGAGTTCCGCTGTCTCTTCCTTTTTCATTATTGTGTTCATCCATTTCCTTTTCCGCTGGTGGGTTATCGCACGTGCATCGTTCATGGATGCCTTCCATTGCATACTTGTAATAATCACGGATAGTATTCCTGCAAACATCAGCGAAGGGAGCTTGATTGTCTCTGCTAACGAATAAGAAAAACTCTTTTGGGTGTAAAATAACGCTCGGGCCACAACTCATTTTGACCGTTAAAATCGGACCGATTCCTATCCATTCTGGAGTTTTAGATTTTCGATATTTCAATATCAGGCAACTCTCCAAAACTATACTTGCGCACACGATATTACAACAAAAGTCATTTAGAGAATATTCACGACGTCATTCATTGTGTAATGCCTCCAATAGGGGTGTTCCGCTTTGAGTTGTTGTATTTGCATCAGCAAAGCCTGGCTTGCCGAACTATTCACGCTACGTCGCCTTACCAATCGGGTTTTTAACTCGACGCTCAATTCGCCGATGGTTTCTTTGAGCTTGCGGTTTTCGTGTTCCAATCGTTCGCGAATATGATCCACGCCGCCGCGTTCAAACAGTTTCGCACCGTCGCCCAGCCGTTGATCGCGCCATTTATAATACATGCCCTGCGTAATGCCGTGGTCGTTGCACAATGTGCCGATACGGCAATCGCCTTTCAAGCCCTGCAACATGATGGCCAGCTTTTCTTTGCCAGGCCATTGTTTCTTTACACTCATCGCTGACTCTCTTACGATACTCTTAATTTAGCACATGTTTCAATGGGAGCAATATAGACTTACCGGTCGGCATTCAATTCGTGAGCCGAGAGACGTGTCTCCTCGACCTTCTTCTTCCTGTCTTCCAGAATCCAACGATCACCAGACCACGAATAGTTCAACTTTTTCTCCATGTCTATCAATTGATCCCACACCCCATTGCCCGTAAAATCGTTGTAGATGAATCGGAAAGCACTGCCATTAAGCACCGTATACTCGCGCCTAACAACTCGCTCCCCCTCGACAACTGTGCGGAGCACACAAAACCCATTTTCAAAATACATGGTTTCATATTTGTCGGTGTCCATATCCACAAGACTCACAAAAATAAGGGGAAAGTTTCCCTTAAAGACCGCAAACTCCCGCCTCTCGGGATCGTCACTCCCGTAGAGAGAAAATGGCGTTTCCACAGCCAAAAGCACTAGATCTGTTCCCGCCAACCGCTCCGTTTCGGACTGGTGAGCACACCCCGCACACAACAACGCTGTGACGCTCAACATGAAGAGCAGGACCATAACACCAGCGCTACGAATACTATTCATTGGCAATACTTCGTCCATATTTCGGTCAGCCACTCATGCAAATCGTCCCATTCCCCGTATTCCTCATCCCTCTGATCGACACCATAGCAAGAAATGCATTCCTTGTACTTCTTAGACGACCAAGCATTTATCACGCCGAGTGAATTGCACCCATTCAAAGCTTCAAGGGCAGAAACAAATTCACTCCCCGGGACAGTAGCATAAGCGACCGCTTTGGCGGCTGCAACTAGCTACTCATACTTTGGGTTCTGATTATTCTTACCCTCGCCTGCATCGCCACTATCGCTACCGTCTCCGCCACTCGGACAACATTTCTCATCCTTTAGGCCCAGAATATCGATAATATTAACAGGTGAGTTCAGGGTCATAAGATAGTCCCGCAATGAAGCCTCTTGGTGATATCTGAGACGCCCAGAAGACACAAGCATGGCGAGATGTAACCGAGAGAACGCCCCTTCTTCTCCCAGCTGATCCCGGTTGATCCATCGGCCCAATTCGGGGTTATAGAATCTATAGCCGTAGTAGTTCATGGCGGTGGGGTTATCGTATTCTTTGGTGCTGAACTGATATCGGGAATCGAAGGGGCCTTCTTTGAGCAGGACCTCGCCGAAGGGGCTGTAGGTGTAGCTCGCCAGTGGAATTTGTTGGCTTGAACTGATTTGCACAATGTTGCCGTTAAAGTCGTAGTGGTAGAATACCTCTTCCGAGTCCCGCGTCGAGGACAAAAGGCCGCCGATGCCGCCTGCCTCGCCGCCGATCTGCCCGGAAAGGTCTGCGCCGTGGGTGTAGGTCTCCAGAACCTCTCCGGAGCCGTCCGTGATGGCGAGCAC
>JAISGX010000136.1 GCA_031262805.1 Verrucomicrobiota bacterium
GTCGGCCGCGACCGAAGCGGTGCGTGAATTCCATAAAAAACGCGAAAGCGCATTGACGGGATGGGGAGGGGGCTGGTATGGTTTGCGCGATTTCACGGGTGCACCCGTGGTGAAATTGGCAGACACGTAAGATTCAGGTTCTTATGCCTTTAAAAGCGTGGAGGTTCGAGTCCTCTCGGGTGCACCATTTTTCGCCCTGTCTATTCGCAGGGCCTTTTCTTTGCCTGTTGGGGGCTTGGCAGCCGGGGGGAAAGAGGATAGAGTGAGCGCATCATCATGGAGAGATGGCGACGGTCTTGAAGACCTGTGGTTTCTCCGTAAAACGGAATATTATTACTTGGAGGCGTAGCGAAGTGGTCATAACGCGGTGGTCTTGAAAACCATTTGACGGCAACGTCACGGGGGTTCGAATCCCTCCGCCTCCGCCATACGCTCATGGAAAAGCCTTGAAACAAGCGGGTTTCAAGGCTTTTTGTTTGCCCTAGCATCCGAATGCTGCGGTTGCAACGGATGGCCCGCCGCTGCGTCCTCGCGGGAATCCCATCCCTCCTCCGCAAGTCTTACGCGCCGATGAGCGTCATGAAGACTTAATCCCAAGCGTTAACCGCCATCCTTTTTTAATAGGCGTTTGTATGTCGCGTCAATGAGAATAGCCCCAAGGGGCGCGGTGATAAGAATGGCAAGAACGGCAACCGTTAAAATGAGTTTGCCGGAGGGTAGCCCCGCAGCAAGCGGCAGCCCGCCAATAGCGGCTTGCACAGTGGCTTTCGGCAAATAAGCAAGCGCACAAAATAGTCTTTCCTTAAACCTTAATGGGCTTTTTATTAAACAGGCAAACACTCCGCAAAGGCGAATACACAAAGCAAGAAAGATAAGCGCAATAACCGCAAGTCCTGCATTCATCGCATGCGATACGTCAACCGCCGCACCGACAAGTACGAACAGCATAAGTTCGGCGGCCACCCATATCTTTGAAAACTTTCTTGATAGACGTGCCGCAAGCGTAGGATGGATTTTGAGAATGGTACAGCCCAGCGCCATAATAGAAAGCAAGCCGGACATTGGAATGAGCGCTTGAACGGCTGTCTCAAGAGCAACCAAAAGACCGGCCACACTTAGCAGAATAAGAACCTTGAGCGTATCGCGAATATGGTATTTCTTGAATACGTTACATAAGAGGAGCCCAAGCAACGCGCCAATCGTCGCACCGACGAGAATGGAAACAGGGATTTGGGCAAGCGAAAGACCGTCAAACCCATTCCCGCCATGCATACCCATAAACGATGTAAATAAAACGATGACAAATACATCATCAACCGAAACGCCTGCCATAATGAGTTGCGGAATGCTCTTGCCTTTCCCATAACCCGTTTCCATTAACATTAGCATTTTGGGGACGATGACCGCCGGAGAAACCGCGCCTAATACCGTACCCATGATGGCGGCATCCAACCTTGAGATGGGCAGCAGCATAGGAGCGAACAGAGTTACCGCCGCAATTTCAAATGTGGCCGGAACAAAACACATGAGAATGGCTGACCTCCCAACCTTTTTCAAATCCGCTATGTCGAGAGAAAGCCCCGCACGAGTTAGTATCACGATAAGCGCGAGTTCTCGTAAATCAGCCGATACATTCAATATCTCCGGCGCAATCAGATTAAGTGCATAAGGCCCGAGGATAATTCCGGTTAGGAGCATCCCGATCAAACCGGGCAGCTTGAGTTTTTGCATGATACCGCTCAAAAGCAACCCACAAAGCACCATAATACCAAGACTGAAAATCATTTTACCCTCTTTCTGCGCAAAAACAAAAAGCGGACGCTTCTGTGCTCTAAAAGTCGTAGAAGTCATCAGCTTAGTAAGCGCTTCGGCGTGATTCGCACGGGGAGGACTTCATTCCCCTTAACAATTGGATCATATCATCTACTGAATTTTAAGCGGTTTTTTGAGCTCCCCGCAACCTTCTTTTCGCGCCTTTCTAGAGGACGAAGGCGACGAAACGGCAAAATCCTTACCCGCTTGCGCGGCTTCTCTCTTCCCGCAATTCACTCTTGAGTTTCGCCATAACAGATGCTATGTCCTGTCACAAGGTGGTGCACATGGATTTTCCCTCAATCATAAAACAGGCGCGCAAGGCAACCGGGCTTAGTCAAGAGGACTTTGCCCATGCCCTGAACGTAAGTTTTGCCACGGTCAACCGTTGGGAAACCGGCAAGGCAAAACCGAGCCGTTTGGCATACAAGGCTTTTTTGGATTACTGCAAGAAGCGTAGGATAGAAATAGAAACGGACTCGCGGCGGGCGCAATGCTGACTTGGGACAAAATACAAGCAAACGCCATTGCCTTTTCAAAACGCCCTATGTGCCAATGAAAATGAGACAAAAGCTGACCGAAGAAGCATAGGGTGGAAAAGTGTCTCATTGGCATTGACAACTAGCGTGCGTGGAAAACCGGGCGGGTTTCGCGTGGAACCCGATGGATCAGAAAAAGCCTTTTGAGGGCTGCAGAAGGGTTTGGGCCACGACGGCGTCGCGCAGGTTGGCGTGGCCGTGCAGGCGGATGCCGAGAGGGCGTCCGGTGTGGTGGGTGCGGTCCATGCCGGGCATCGGCAGGGAGGGCCAAGGGGTCAGGCGCATGCCCATGGCGTACATCTGCGGCAGAATCATGCCGGTGTGCCGGGTGGCGCTGTCCATGAGGTGCTGCTCATTCAGCTGGGACTGGACGGCGGGCTCGGAGGATTCCGCGCTCGGCGCTTCGATGGGGAGGACAACGGCTTTCGGACGGGCGGGAGCCGCTGGGCGGCTCGGAAACGCCGTGTGATCGCGCCGCGCCATGAAAGAGGATGGAGCCCGGCGTCCGTAGGCGTTGCGTGCCGACGGGGCGGGCGGCGGGGGCGCTTGGGCGCCAAGGCGTTCAAAGATGGCCGAGAGCTCGTTGGAATTTGCCACGGGGGGCCTGGGGGGCCGGGCGGGAGCCGCCGTTACCTGCGGCTCCGCCTGAACCATGTGGGGCTCGCGTTGGAGGTGCGCTTTCTTTTTGCGCCGTTTGGCGGCCGTGTTGGCGAACAGCCACACACCAGCGGCAATGGCCCAGATGAGCAGATCCAGCAGGCCGCTGGCGCCTTCGGAGGAGGCCGCCAGCAAAAGCATGGAGGGGAAGGACCTCATTTCGACGCCGGTGACTTTTCTCCTTCGGCGAGGGATTCGCGCATGGAGGTGTCGGCCATGACGTTTTGCATGCGCAGATAGTCCATGACGCCAAGCTTGCCCTCCTTGAGGGCGGACGAGATGGCCATGGGGATTTCCGCCTGGGCGGCAACGACCTTGGCCTGCATTTCTTGGATGCGGGCGCGCATTTCCTGCTCGGCGGCCACGGCGGTGGCGCGGCGGCCTTCGGCTTCTGCTTGGCGTAGCTTTTTGTCGGCTTCGGCGCGCTCGGTTTCGAGCAGGGCGCCGACGTTGGCGACTTCGCGGGCGCCGGAAACACCGGCGACGGACACATCGGCGATGTCGATGGAGACGATTTCAAAGGCGGTCTGGGCGTCCAGGCCGGAGTTGAGGACCTTGCGCGAAATGTTGTCCGGATTTTCCAGCACATCCTTATAGGTGGGGGAGGAGCCGATGGCGGAGACGATGCCCTGGCCGACACGTGCGATGATGGTGTCTTCCGTGGCGCCACCGACAAGGCGTTCGAGGTTGGCGCGGACGGTCACGCGGGCCTTCACCAGCAGGCGGATGCCGTCCTTGGCGACGGCGTCGAGCATGGAATTGCCTTTGGCGGGATCGGGGCAGTCGATGACTTTGGGGTTCACGGAGGTCCGCACGGCGTCATAGACATCGCGCCCGGCAAGGTCGATGGCGGCGGCGGCGGGGAAGGAGAGGCGGATGTTGGCCTTGTCGGCGGCGATCAGAGCCTGGACGACGTTGATGATGTCTCCGCCCGCCAGATAGTGGGCTTCGAGCTGGTCGGTGGTGAGGCCGATGCCGGCCTTGGTGGCGCGGATTCGGGCATCCACGATCAGGGTGGGCGGGACATGGCGCAACTTCATGCCGAGGAGGTTCATCAGCGTGATGTGCGCGCCGCTCATCCATGCGCGGATCCAGATCTGGATGAAGGCGAGGAAGAGGACCACAAAAAAGAGGACGACAAGCGCCGCGAGGAGGAGCAGGATTTGGGTGAACGTCATGGTTGGATTTCCTTAGCAGGGGTTAACAAACAGGGGGGGGCATACGGGGGCAACGGAGCTTGTCGCGTGCCGCGGCCGGGATGGTGGTGCAGCGGCTTCATGCGGAGGGTCCATCCGGCGGCGGTGGATCGCCTGTGCGGGGGAATTCCTGCCGGATGGCGGGGGACAACGGCGGGAGGACGAGCGTCCGGGGTTGCCGTAGCAACGCGAGCACCAGCGCGCCGGTTCCCAGCACAACAACGGGCAGGGTGAGAAAGGAGGCCACGGCCGGGAAAGCGCCTAGAAAATAAAGCGCGAACAGGCCGAGGGCCATGGAGACCAACACGCGGGAAAAGGTCTGCGGGCCGTTGCTACGCAACAATACATGGCCGATCCACAGGGCGACGATGATGTGGGAAAGATAGACGAGAATGCCAAAGAAGGCGGCAAGCACCAGCGCCAGCGGAATGCCGATGAGGGTGACGAAGACAAAGGCGATCAGGATGGGCAGGAAGAACACGCTGCCCGTGCCGGTGAAGAGCACGCGCCACGGGCGGGTCCGCAGGCTACGGACGGCGCCACCGGCGAGCAGCGGGAAAAAGCCGACGAACGGCATGCCGACGAGCAGGGCGGCGGCAAACAGGTAGCCGTTCAGATACAGACGCGACTGGAAGGTGGCGGAGGCGGCGGAAACGGGTGAATCCTTTTGGATGACGCCGCCGCCGACGGATACGCTGGGATCCAACACAAGGGTTTTCGGGCTGAGGCAGGTGAAGGTTCCGGCGATTTTCGTGCCGGGGGAAACAAGAATTTCGTTGGCCTGCACGCGCAGGTTGCCCTGCCAGCGGCCGCTGAGGGTCACGGAGTCGGCCCAGATCCAAGCGTTGCCCCGCACGTCGCCTTCGCAGACCACCGTGGTGCCGAAGAGTGCGAGTTCGCCCAGCACGATGGAATTGGTGGTGAGCTGGATGGCGCGGGCGGAGCCGAGCAGGTTGGCGTGCAGGGTGCCATCCAGGATGGCGGAGGAGGCGAGCAGGCGCAGGTCGCCGTGGGCGTCGCCGCTGAAACGGACGGCGGTGGAGGCGCCGAGCCAGAGGTCGCGCCGGGCCTCGCCGCGCATGTCCACGCTGTAGCCGAGCATGAGGGCTTCGGTTTCAAACGTCTCGCCTTCGGCGAACACCACGGTGTTGCTGTCCATGCCGAGGCGGGTTTCGAAGGCTTCGGCGTTGGGCGTCGGAAGCGCGGGGAGCAACAGGAGGAAGGCGAGCAGATGGGCGGGAGGTTTCATACGTCGTTTTGGGTGGAGACCACCACTAGGTTTCCATTGTGGATGTGGTGAACACGGAGCGGCTCGCCGGCGGCAATCCATTCGCCGCCGTCGGCCAGCACGTCGTAGCGTTTTCCTTCGATGACGGCGATGCCGCCGGGCCGGAGGGCGCTCCAGGCTTCGCCGCTGCGGCCGACGAGGTCGGTGGAGGGCGGGAGGATGGAGGCATAGGAGGCGTCGGTGGTGCTCAGGATGATGCGTTTTTTGGCGCGGGAGCGGGGGAGGCCACGCACCAAGAGCAGAAGGGCGGCGCCGTAGAACAGGAGGACGCCCACGGAGAAGAGGTGGGGCCACGGCGCGGGGAGGAAGAGGGGGTTCCACGGCTCGGGAAGGGCGAGCAGTCCCCACCCCACGCCGATCTGGATGCCTAGGATGCAGAGAAGAATGCCGCTGGACAGGCAGAACAACCCCCTCCCCATGGCGACCAAGATGCACAGGATGCCGATGCCTCCCACCACATCGACGGGAATGAACCATTCGACGACCAGCAGGACCAGGCCCAGCGTTGCCAGAAGTCCATAGGAGAGACGCACATTCATACTCATGTCCGCCAGTCTATCATGCGGCATCCATTTTCCAAAATGTTTTTCCCGGGTGGAAACGGCTCCAGAAAAGGAGTTGCACATTCGTAATATTTTTGTAATCTTCTATATTTTATGTCGATCAAGAAAATCATCTGGATGCTCCTGCTGTGCTTGGCGTGCGGAGGGGGGCCTGCGGTGGCGGTTCCGGTGCGGATTGCCACGTTCAATGTGCTGCACGGGCTGGACACCAACCAGGACCGGGCGACCGCGGGAGAGGACGACGATTACGCGGCTGTGCTGGGCATTCTGAACCGGGTGCAGCCGGACATCGTGGCGTTCCAAGAGCTCTATGCCCGGGACCTGCCCGACCTGATTTCGCTGGCGGCAACGCTGGACTATCCCTATTATGCCATGATCAGCGGGCCGGGTAGCGCCATGATGACCTCGACACACAAACTGGGCATCCTGAGCCGCTTCCCCATCGACTCCTCCGTGGAGGTGGAAGAGACGTTCGCCGATCCGTTGGCGGCGGAATTCACCCGCCGTCCACTGCATGCGAAAATCCTTGTGCCGGGTGCGCTGAACCCGCTGCATGTCCTTGCCGTGCACACCCGCTCGGGCACCACGGAAAAAGCCAAGCGCCTTTGGCGCGGCATCGAGGCCTACCGCATCCAGCAATATATCGACCGCCTGCTGGAAGCGGATCCACTGGATACGGAATACATCCTTCTGGGCGATTT
>JAISGX010000049.1 GCA_031262805.1 Verrucomicrobiota bacterium
AGAGTTAAACCACTGCTTTCCGCTGTCTTACGGACTATTGCGGGAGACATTTCAAGGAGCGTTGCGGCTTCATCTACTCTTTTTCGTCCTGTTCCGGCTATAACATAATCAAAAGTATAGTCAAACGTCTTTGCTTCGTCCTCGTCGTTGGAAACTCCGGTCTTAATTTTTACCTCTGACCATGCCTTATAGTTCATTTTGCTGGTTAATCCGGCGTATGTCGAGATTTTTTGCCTGACTTCGGCTTGATATGCGGAAAGATTGCCGTATTTGACCGACAAAAGACGACGCGGACAGACTATCCATGGCTGTTCGCCTGTGTGTAACTGCAAAGAGCAGACGCCGCATTGTATTATTTTCTTATTGGAGACTTTTTTCTTGAGCGCCGGGTGTTCATCAAGGTTGATAGCCGATGAGTAACGATTTCCCCCGCCATCACATTCGCCATTCATAAAGGGGCAATGCGCTTGAGCAAGATTCGCGGCGGCAGCTTCGTTCCATTGGTCGAGACGATAACCAAACAATTCAAATATTTTACTCATTTCGTAGATATTCCTTTATTTGTAACGCTATGGCGCGGGATAGAGGCGGGGGGACAGAGTTAGCTACTTGCCTGTGCTGGTCGAGATTCTTGACGGTGCCTGTCCGTGAACGGATGGGGCCTTTCAAGTAGTAGTCATCATCGTAACCGTGGAGCCGCATATATTCGCGGGGGGTTAAGTAGCGGTTTTCCGTTGGGTGAAAAAATATCTCTCCGCAACGCAGAGTATTTGACGGCTTCTTTCGGTCAAGACGTAAATATTTCGTTGTGTCTTTGGGTGAAAGATTGCATCTCAGGCTTTTATCTAGTTGTGTTTGCGCGGCTAGGTAGGAACCTTCGGGAACGCCCGCTATACGCTCTCTGTCGCGTGGCGGGGTTACGTCTACATGACTATCGAGACGGTCAAAAAATGTCGTTCCTGGAGTCTTTGGGCTTGGTTCGCCCAGACTCGCAAGAGCTTCCCCTACGGTAACATAGGGAGGAAGGCCGAAAAGGTTAAGCGCCCCTGGGCCGCCTTCACTAGCAGGCGCGTGTGTCCGTTCTGGATATACAAAGCCGTTTTTTCCATAAGTGGCTACTAAAATGACTCTTTCCCGCAGTTGGGGGACGCCATAATCAGCGGCGCAGCATACTTTCCACTTCGGCGTATAGCCAAGACTTTCCAATGTGGATATAAAAGCGTTAAACACTTCTCCACGCTGGCCCGTTGGCCCTTTAGCCGATAAAAGCCCTTTAACTTGTTCAAGAAAAATGACTTTAGGCTTGATGATTCCGGCAAAACGAGCTATTTCAAAGAGCAAAGGCCCGCGCTCATCGTCTAAACCTTTCTGCTTTCCTGCAAGAGAGAAGGGCTGACAGGGTGGACCACCGAAAAGAAGGTCTAAGTCAAGCGGTTTGAGACTATAATCACTCATAAAGCGGGCGGGGTCAATGGTTCGTATGTCCCCCTCTATAACGGTTGTGGCGCGTTTTTCGCGTTCAACCGCCGCCCGGAGAGTTTGACAGCAATATTTGTCTAGCTCAATCTCGGCTAGAAGGTCAAAACCGGCTTTCTTAACGCCGATGTCCATTCCTCCCGCGCCGGAAAAGAGGCTTAAAGCCTGTAGTTCATTCATCACTTCAATTGTACCTAATTTTACTTCTATGATCAACCAAGACGCTGCCACTCAGCATTATCGGTAACTTCGGTGTTTATACGGGCTAGTTTTCGATCCACAAAACCGATACGCTCCGCAAGTGGTATCATGGTTCCGCTTCCCATATCGTAACGGGTGGCCATATAGGGCGCTTCCCCCGCACGTTATCTCCAGCCATTTGCGACGGAATTTCGCCGTATTCTTTGTAGTTGTCGTTCGCCCAAATGATATTTTTGTTGTTCGAGGTGTGGGATGTGGTACGGTCGATGAGGAGGATTTCGAGGATGCGCGGCATCGTACGCCCCATGTTGTCTTCCGCAATATCGGAAGGCGAATAGTTATCCTTGATGGGTATCCCCTGCATTTGCGGCACTTTCTTTGCGATTGATGCGGTACTTATCCAAATATTTAGACCCGCGACTTCATTGTGGCACCTTTCGCATGGTCTTGCGATACAAACTATTTTCCGCCGTGCCGTACCCTTTACCCAAGCAGGCGAGTCTCGCTGGGGGGGGATATTGATTTTATGCGGAGAGTCTGCCCCGTGGAACATGCCTTGGCGGTTTCTGCATGGGTCCGTTCCCTGGGCGGAAAGCAACTCTCATAAGCCGCTTTCGGCTTACGGATCGAATGCTCCATCCACCGACTGCAACACCACCCGTGTTTCATCCTCTAGGAGCCCTTCGTCCATGGCCGTGACGGGCGGAAGGTCTTCGGGATTCCAAATGGTGATATTCTCCAACGTCGGTTCGACAACCGCGCCGGATTCCGGCGCCGCAGGGGGAGGAGCGATTTGCTCGCTCTGGGTCTCCGCCACTTCTTCCCGCACGGCTTCTCTCGTTCCACGGCGGACCCCGAAAAACAGGATTCCCGCCGCCAGCATCAACAATATAAACCAACCAATACTTTTCATCTTTTCTCCTTACCAACAGCGAGGGGGGGGGCGCATTCTGCGGGCACCGGCCAGAGCTTTCCACACCCTGTGCACCCGCCAGAGCGGCCGCCACCGGTTTCTTCTCATCCTGCCTTCACGTGAGCCATGCGATTCATTTACGGATATATCCAATCTCACCTGTCTTCATGAGATTTTATGCCTTCTTCATTTCCAAGGCAAGTCGGAACTCCACACGTGACGGCGCGGCCTTATTTTTGGCGGAAGATATCCACGGCCACGCTCCGGGCGTGCGCAAGGGCGCCAGGCTTGTCCACCACCACCCGGACGGCCGTGACGAGCGGATGCGACAGGCAGTGGGTGGCCATGCGTTCGGCCAAGGTTTCAATCAGCTTGAAACGGCCTTCCTGTGCAATGCGGATGGCGGCGGCTTCGATGTCTTCATAATTCAATGCATCGGAGAGATCGTCCGATGCCGAGGCGGGGTGAGCCCGACAGGCAAGGGAGATATTCAGGGAAATGGGACGCGTGCGGACGCGTTCTTCCGGATATACGCCAAGTACGGCCTCCACCTGAAGATCCCGCAGATGAATCCAATCTGTTTGCACATGCCGGCCGGGCGGGAGATTCATGCTCCACTTCCATTTCCATTGCGTTTCCATTTGGCTTCCGGTGCACGAAGGCAGGCCTGTTTATGCGTGGCCACATATACGCTATCCACCATTTTTTCGCATTCCTTGACGAGGGCTTCGGACACCCGGATTTTGAAATGATCCGAAACGCGCATATAGACCTTGGAATTGTCCGGATAGAGCAGGCAAAGATTGACGGGAATTTCTCCGGGATGGCGGCGCAACACGTCCTTGAGTGCGCGCATTTTTTCTTCGTTCCAGGCTCCCACATGGATGTGGAAACTGAGAGCGCGGGTGAAGCGGGCGGGGACTTCCTCGATGGGATAAACTTCCTCCACAGACAGGACATTGCCGCTTCCGTTGCGGTCCTGCCGAATGGAGCCGCAGATCATGACGGCGGCATCCGGCTGCAGATAGACCCCGTATTGGGCATAGGCCTGGGTATAGGCGGCAACGGGCACATTGCCGGAGAGGGTTTCAAGCTGGAAGAAGAGCATCGGCTTGGGCGCCTCCCCCTCCTTTTGGGGCCGGGTGAAGACTTTTCGCGACGTGCCGACCAAGCCACCGATGCGGGTCCGGGTGTGGTCGGCCATCTGTTGGAGATCTTCGGGGGTGGTCTGATTGAATTTTTCCAGCGTCCATGCGCTGGCCAGCAACGGATGGCCGGAAATATAAAACCCGATCAGCTCCTTCTCGAAGGCAAGCATCTGCTTTTGCGGCCAAGCCTCGCTTTCCGGCAGGTCCCGGTCCGTCATGGTCAAGCCAGTGGCATCCGCTCCATCCAGGGAATCGAACAGCGAAAATTGCCCCGCCGCACGGTCCTTGCGGACGGAAGCGGCATAGGCGGTGGCGGGTTCGATTCCGGCGGCAAGGCGGCCTCGGGAAAGGCCGGTAAAATCGAAGGCCCCGCATTTGATCAGCGCTTCAATGGCTTTCTTGTTCACCTCGCCGTTGCCCATGCGCTCGCAGAAGTCCACAAATCCGTTGAACGCCCCGTTGGTTTCCCGCTCCCGGATCATGGCTTCCACCGCAGCTGCGCCGACGCCTTTCACACCGGCCAGGCCGTAGCGGATGTTTTCCTTGACGGGGGTGAAGCGCAATCCGCTTTCATTGACATCGGGCGGCAGCACACGGATGCCCATTTTTTGTGTTTCGGCCACCAGAACGGGCAGCTTGTCCGTATTCCCCATTTCGGAGGAAAGCATGGCGGCCATGAATTCAACGGGGTAGTTGGCTTTCAGATAGGCGGTCTGGAATGTCACAATGCCATACGCGGCGGAATGGGACTTGTTGAATCCGTAGGAAGCGAATTCAGCAATGCTGTCGAAGATGGAGCCGGCCACGCGGGCATCACAGGTTTTCCTTTTGACGCAGCCCTGCATAAAGGCCTCACGCTGCCGGGCCATTTCTTCGGGTTTCTTTTTGCCCATGGCGCGGCGGAGCACATCGCCCTGGCCCATGCTGAAACCCGCCAACACGCCGGCGGCCTGCTGCACCTGCTCTTGATACACCATGATGCCGTAGGTTTCCTTCAGCACGGGTTCGAGAAGCGGATGGGGATAGCGGATGGGCTCGCGGCCGTGTTTGCGCGCAATGAATTGGGGAATCATGCCCATCGGTCCCGGCCGGTAGAGGGCGATCATGGCGATGAGCTCCTCGATCTTGTTGATTTGCAGCTCGCGCAGCAGATCCCGCATGCCTTCGGATTCCACCTGGAAGACGCCGACGGTGTCGCCGCGAGCCAATAGCTCATAGGTCTTGGGATCGTCCAAGGGGAGGGCATCCGGATCGATGTCGATGCCCCGTGTGCGCTTCACATTGTCGCAGGCTTCCCGGACGACGGTGAGGGTTTTGAGGCCCAGAAAATCCATTTTGAGCAACCCGCTGTCTTCCAGCGGTCCGGCTTCCCATTGGGCCACCACGTTGCCTTCCTTGTCGCGGGTGAGCGGAATGAATTCGATGAGCGGCTTTTCTCCAATGACGACGCCGGCGGCATGAATGCCGGTCTGGCGGGGCATATCCTCGAGGTCCGGCGCATAGTGCATGATGCGCCGGGCGACTTCCTCGGTGGCGCAGGCGCGGGCGAAATCCGCACTATCGCGTTTGGCGGAGGCCAGCGTCGTCCCCGGGGAATCGGGAATCAGCTTGGCCAGCTTGTCGCATTCGGGCAACGGGAATTCAAGGGCGCGGCCCAGGTCGCGGACCACGGTTTTGGCGCCGAGGGTGCCGTAGGTGACGATTTGCGCGACGCTGTCCGCGCCATATTTGCGCTTCACATAGTCAATGACTTCTCCGCGCCGCGTCTGGCAAAAGTCGATGTCGAAATCCGGCGGCGAGACACGTTCCGGATTGAGGAAACGTTCAAAAATCAAACCATACCGGAGCGGATCAATCCCGGTGATGCCGATGGCATAGGCGACCAAGCTACCGGCGCCCGACCCACGGCCGGGGCCCACCGGAATTCCCATTTCCTTGGCGGCATGGATGAAATCCCACACGACCAGGAAATAGTTCAGGAAGCCTGTTTTTTCAATCACCCCGAGTTCGTGCCGGAAGCGGGAGACAATCAGGGTTTCGCATTCATCCTTGGGGTGGTCGATGTCCTCCACGCCGTACAGCCGCCGGAGGCCTTCCGCCGCCAGATGGGTGAGATACTGCTTGTGGGTCAAGCCACCGGGACATTTGTAATTCGGGAAATGGGGATTCTTCTGTCCGCCCAGCGCCAGCTCCACGTTGCAACGTTCGGCAATCCGCCACGTATTTTCGATGGCTTCGGGCAGTTCCCCGAACAGCCGACGCATTTCATCCTCGCTTTTGAGATAAAATTGGTTGGAGCCATATTTCATCCGCTCGGGATTGCTCCACTTGTCCTGCGTCTGCAGGCACAGGAGCATTTCGTGGGATTCGACGTGCTCGGGAGCAAGGTAATGCACATCGTTGGTCGCCACCAAAGGCAGATTCAAGCGCTTGGAAAAATCAACCAGACGCCGGTTCACCGGAGCCTGTTCGGACAATCCATGCTCCTGCACTTCGAGAAAAAAGTTCCCCTTTCCCATGATCTCGGCATATTCCCCCGCCAGCTTGAAGGCCTTGTCGTCCAGCCCGTCTGAAATCGCTTCCGCCACCTCCCCCTTCAGGCAGGCGGAGAGGGCAATCAGCCCTTCGTGGTGCTGCGCGAGCAACGCACGATCGATCCGGGGCTTGTAATACATGCCTTCCAGATGGGCCAGACTAACCAGGCGCATCAGGTTTTCAAACCCCTGATTGGTTTCCGCCAGCAGCACCAGATGGTTGGCTTGCCGGCCATTCACCAATGCCTTTTCCAAATGGTTGCCGGGCGTGATGTACACCTCACAGCCCATCAGTGGCTTGATGCCATGTTTTTTTGCCGCCTTATAAAAATGAACCGCCCCGTACAGGTTGCCGTGGTCGGTAATGGCTAGGGCCGTCTGCCCCACCTCCTGCACCCGTTCCATCAACGGACTGGCATGTTTTTTGCCGCGGTCCAATGCACACAACCCATCCAGCAGGCTGTACTCGGTATGAACATGTAAATGGGTGAATTTGGGTTCCATAAGACGAACATGCGGGGGAAAACCCGAATGCCATCCTCTTATACGGCAGCGCGGAGGGGAATCCAAGTTTCAAAACCACTCAAATTGGCAACTCCCCGGCCTTCAATAGATTAGAACTCAAAATGACTGAAATGGCCTTTTTTCAAGCAAAAACTTCTTATTCCATTCCCCCTTAGAGAGATAAAACATCTTCCCTTTCTCCAAAGCCCGCCGAGAGGGGGGAACGGCGACGGGTGGAGAAGAATCATGATGCCGCCTTCCTTCGCCCGAAACCGCCCCCCACAAAAGCAAGGCCCCTGCCTTCCCGCTTGAAAATTCCGGGCCCTGCCTTCATGCTCTCCCCAAAAAACGTGGGCCCCTATGACAACAAAGACATTCCCCTTCACTTTGGAACAAACGGAAGCGCTGGCGAAAATCCACCCGACGCCCTTTCATCTGTATGACGAAGAAGCCATCCGAGAAAATGCCAGGCGGATCACAGCCGCCTTTTCCATCCTGCCTGCCTTCCGCGAATATTTCGCCGTCAAAGCCGCCCCCAATCCGTTTCTACTCAAAATCCTAGCCTCCGAAGGCTTCGGGGCGGATTGCTCCTCCATGGCCGAATTGAAGCTCTGCGAGAAAATCGGCCTGCACGGCGAACGCATCATGTTCACCTCCAACGAGACCCCGGACGCAGAATTCATCGAGGCCCGGCGGCTGGGCGCCATCCTCAACCTCGACGACATCACGCACATGGATGCCGTGGTCGCCGCCACCGGGTCGCTGCCGGACACCCTGTGCTTCCGCTACAATCCCGGGCCACTCAAGGAAGGCAATGCCATCATCGGCAAGCCGGAGGAAGCCAAGTATGGCCTGACCCGGGATCAGATTTTCGAGGCCTATGCCAGGGCGTGGGATGCCGGCGTCAAACGCTTCGGGCTGCACACCATGGTGGTTTCCAACGAATTAAATGAGCAATACCACATTGAAACCGTCCGCATGCTGTTTGAATTGGCGGTGGAAATCAAAAAAAACACCGGGGTTGGCGTTTCCTTCATCAACACCGGCGGCGGCGTCGGCATTCCCTACAGGCCGGAAGAAAAGGCCGTGGACTATGCCGTCATCGCCAACGCCGTGCGGCAGGCCTATGACGAGCTGCTGGCACCCGCCGGCCTCGGCAATGCCGCCTTCAATGTCGAATGGGGCCGTTGCATCACCGGTCCCTACGGCTGGCTGGTCACCCGCGCCATCCGCCAAAAAAACACTTACCGCTCCTATATCGGCGTGGATGCCAGCATGGCCAACCTGATGCGCCCCGGCATGTACGGCGCCTATCACCATCTCACCGTGCTCGGCAAGGAATCCGCCCCCGCCGACCATACCTACGACGTCGTCGGCTCCCTCTGTGAAAACTGCGACAAATTCGCCATTGAACGCCACCTGCCGGAAATCCATCCCGGAGATCTGATCGTCCTGCACGACACCGGAGCCCACGGCCACGCCATGGGCTTCAATTACAACGGCAAGCCCCGCTCCACGGAGCTGCTTCGGCGAACCGACGGCTCCATCCTCCAGATTCGGAAACCGGAAACCCTCGACCATCTGTTTTCCACCCTCGACTTCCCCGCTTTGGCCTCCTTCCAGGCCTAAGCGGGCCGCGCATGGCGCTTCGACTGGGCAAATTCCTGCTGGGTGCGGTGCTCGTCCCCCTGTGCATCGCGCTCACCATGACCCTTTGGCGGCTCCTTCTCATTCTGGCCCAGTCTCCTGCACGCCTGCCGATGTTGCATGTGTTTTCCTGTGTGGCCGGCATCGTCATTTGGGCCCTCATCTGGCTGTTTCTTCCTCCCCTCACCCGCACCTACATCCTCGGCCATGAATTGACGCATGCCCTGTGGACCATGCTCTTCGGCGGACGGCCTTCCGGTTTGAAGGTGACCGAAGCCGGCGGTAGCGTCCGCGTGAGCAAAAACAATGCCTGGGTCACTCTGGCCCCCTATTTCTTCCCGCTCTACACCTTCGCCGTCGCCCTCATCTGGCTGGGGCTCACCTGGGCATTTCCCGCCGTCCGTCCATATGGCCCCGTCTTTCTGTTCTGGATTGGCCTGAGCTGGTCGTTCCACATCACCTTCACCCTCCGCTTCCTCACCTACAACCAGCCCGACATTCGGGAACATGGCCGCCTCTTTTCCTACACGTTGATCTACGCCTTGAACCTCCTCTGCATCGGGCTCGCCCTGCTGGCCGTCAGCAGCTGGACAGGACGCGAAGCCGCCGCAGACTTCTGGCTGAACCTCCATCTCCTGGGACAGGGCGTCCACCTTTTCTACGAATGGCTGCTCACCCGCCTGCCAACGAGATTCTAAAACAAGCGCCGCCTTCCAAGCCCTCCCGCCCCCTCACAGGAAGAGCCCGCCGGGCGAACGTCTCTCAGGCGGCCGGTGTTCTTCCTGCACATGTCGAGTCCTGATTTGCGGAAGATTGTCTACAATATAGCATTCCCCCTTGCCCCCGGGGGCAAAAATGTTCAAGTGGTACACCGGGGGATTTCTTCGGGGGGGGGCAATCCTTCAACGCCTGATGGGCTCGGCGGTTGTTGTACAGCCACGGCGGCTTTGGCCTACGCCTTCGTCCGAAAGCGCTCGCCCAATCAGTATTCCGGCTTCAAGATGCCGTTCACCCGCTCGGCCAGCGCGTTTTCATAGTCATGGTTCTTCCGCCGTCATGCGGATGGATAAGACGCAAGACGGAGAGCGTTCCAGCGCCCGGAGGCACCCTTGTTCGTACAATTCATTTCCGCTTTCGAATGATGAGGCTAAGGAGGCCTAGGCCAAGCAGACCAAGCGTCCCCGACTCGGGAATCGTCGCATTCAGAAATGGACTGGGCGACAACGCTTCGTCGCTAGAAGGCGGAAGTGAATTGCATCAACAAGCAGGCCACCCCCTTGGGTTTTTCCCGAATTTGCGCGAGACAAGACGTTGCCCCAACGACAAAGAAAAGGAAAATCCGTTGGACTCCACAGACGCCTCACCCCCCTGCCTTCACTAGGGATGGTTTCAGCGAATCGCGCACAAATCCTCCACCGAAATCTCCGCCCAGCCTTCCACCGTCAAAACAACCTCCAAAACTAGGGCGGCGGCATAGGCGTCGAAAAGGGCGTCGTGCCAGGAGCGGCCGGGGCACAGAGTTTCCAGCCGGGTCATCAAGCCCAACGAACGGCAAACGGCTTCCAGCCCATACTCTCCGGCCTCCGGAAGGAAGCGGCGAGACAGCTTTAGCGTATCCACCCAGGGGCCGAAGCGATGCAACGGCGCGGCCTGTTGCAGGAATTTGCGTTCCGTCCCGGCGTTGTGCGCCGCCAGCAGGTGGTTTTCCACCCAAGGTTTCCATGCGGGCCATGCCTCGCCGCAGGAGGGCGCCTGCGCCAAGACATGGCGGAGTTCGGCATGCCGTCCGGGAGCATAGGGGTTGAACGGACGTGTGGAGGCGATGCGCAGATATTGTTCAAAATGGCGGCCGGTGAGCCGCCCATGCCGGACTTCCACCATGCCGACCTGCCACGGTTCTTCGGGATGGCCGCGGACGGCGCCCGTAGATTCAAAATCGAGGACGGTGAAATTGGCGGCGCGGGCTTTCACGGGGTCGGCAGGGCGGTTTCCAGCTCCGCCAGCACCGAATCAAATTCGGCAAAGGCTTCGGTAAAGACGGCCGGAGCGCGCAGGTCCACGCCGGCAGCGGCCACCGCATCGAGCGGATCCCGGCTGCCACCGGAACGAAGGAGGTCGAGGTAGGCCTCGCGTCCTTCCCCGGCATGGAGGCGGCGGGCGAACACCAGGGCGGCGCAAAAGCTGGTGGCATACTTATAGACGTAGAAGTTATAATAAAAATGTGGAATGCGGCACCATTCCCGCGCAATGGCGGGATGGGCGTCCAGACCGCAACCGTAATACGTTTTGTTTAATTCGTAATACTTTTCGCTGAGGAAGTCGCCGGTGAGCGGTAGGCCTTCTTCGTCCCAGGCATGGATGTCGCGCTCGAATTCGGCGAACATGCTCTGGCGGTAAACGGTGCCTTTGAACGAGTCGCAGAGATGGTTGAGCACATAGGCCCGCAGGGCGGGATTCTCCGCCTGGGCCAACAGGTGGCGGCTCAACAGTAGCTCGTTGACGGTGGAGGCGATTTCGGCGAGGAAGATCGGATAGGCGGCGGTCCGCGGAGGCTGGGCCTGGTTGGCCAGCCAGGTATGCATGGAATGGCCCAGTTCGTGCGCGAGGGTGAAGGCATCGTTGAGGCGGTGGTGATAGTTCAACAGCAGATACGGCGGCGAGTCGTAGCAACCGCTGGAATAGGCGCCGGAACGCTTGCCTTTGTTTTCGGGCCAGTCGATCCAGCGGTCGTTGAATGCCTGCTGGAGAACCCGGCCATAGTCCCCGCCGAGCGGACGGCAGGCGGCGGCGACCCACTCACGGGCCTGAGCCATGGACACCTCGACGGCACAGGAGGGAACCAGCGGCACATATAGGTCGTACATATCCAGATCATCCACACCGAGCAAACGCTTGCGAAGGTCTAGGTAGCGGTGGAACGACGGAAGGGCCCGGTGGGTGGCCTCAATCAACCCGTTGTAGACGGCGGCGGGAACTTGGTCGTCAAACAATGCGGCCTCCAGGGAGGATGGGAAATGACGGGCCCGGGCCATGAAGACATGTTCTTTGACGGTGGAGGACAGTGTGGAGGACAGCGTGTTCTTCCACTTGCCGTATTCGCCCAGCAGGGTTTCAAAGGCCGAGCGGCGGAGCAGACGGTCGGGACTTTCCAGGCAGGCGGCATAACTGCCTTCGGTCAGGGGCCGGGCTAGGCCATCGGCGCCGCAGATGTCGGGGAAGGTCATGTCGGCATTGGTCAGTAGGCTGTAGGTCTGCTCCGAGGCGGAAAGAACCTCCCCGGCCATGGCCAGCAGGGTTTCCTCGGAGGTGGCGAGCACATGCGGCTTGTTGCGCAACACCTTCAGAAGGGTACGGCGGAAGGGCGCTAGTTCCGGCGCTTCCATCCACGCCCGGAGCTCCTCTTCCGGATGGGAAAGCAGTTCCGGCGTAATCCAGGCGCACTGGGCGGCCAGTTCCGTATAGCGGGAACGGATGCGTGCCTCACGGCCCTGGTTTTCATCATTCGTGGTATCTTCATCATGTCGCAGATGGGCAAAGGTATACAGCCGGTCCAACAGCCGGTCCAGGCCGGTTTCGGCCTCCAGCAGTTTCGCCACGGCCGCCGGAGAATCCAATTTTCCCTGCATGCAAAGCACTGGGGCGGCCGCTTCGTCCAGTTTTGCAAACGCCGCCTCCCAAGCCTCCGGCGAGGCAAAGAGGGGGGAAAGGTTCCATGTCAGTTCTTCAGGCAGGTCGCGGCGCAAAGGCACGGCTTGGATGGGGGGGGGCTCATTCATACGGCTAGACTCTCAAAATGGCTGGTTTCTGCAAGCCCAGACCTAAAGAGCCCGCACTGGCAGGAGCCGGGCGCCCTCTTCCGCCATCCTTTTTCCATGGCTTTTACCAAAGGAGGACCTATACTTCGTTGGTATGAAAACGATCTTACGCCTTCTGTTATGGTTTCTCCTCGTTCTGGCGGTTTTGGCGGTTGCCGCCCACTTCACCCTGCGTTACGCGCTCAATACGCCGAAATTCAAAGCGGCCCTCACAGGGTTCATCGAGCGCAGTACGGGGCGGCGGTTCGATTATGAGCGCATGGACTACCGGCTGATCCCGCTCTCGCTGGTGATCCGCCAAGCGGAATTCAAGGAAAAAGACAGCGAGATCAACTTTGCCTCCATCCAGACATTTTCCGCCCGCATCAACCTGCGGCAAAAAGAGCTGAGCTCCCTAGTGTTGGCCTCCCCCTCCATTCGTGTTGTGCAATATGCCGACGGCTCCTTCAATTTTTCCGACCTATTGTCGAAAGGCGATGGACCGGACGCGACGTCCCCCGGCGCCACAGCGCCAACACCCCGGCCGACCGCCGAAGCGACGGAGCGGGCGGAACCGGCGGAACTCCCGGACTTCATGGTGCGGTTGATTGAAGTGAAGGATGCCCGCTTTGAATTTCTCCGCGTGGATGAAACGGGCGCCACCCATGCCCTTGAGCTGACGAACCTCCATCTCAACCTGCATGAGTTCACTCCTTCCACTCCGCTCCGGCTGGACGGACGTGTGAAAATCGGTCGTTCCTCCACCTTCGATTTCAATTTCTCCAGTGGCGCGCTGAACGCCTGGATGACCACCCCCGCCGAAGTGCCGCTGGAATTGGCCGCCACCCTCAAAATTGAGGATTTCGCCGACATCCGCGCCTTCCTTCCGGCGGAGGCCCTGCCCTTTCGAAGCTTGGCGGCCACGCTGAGCACCCGGGGCACCATGGCCGGCGGCCTGGCCATGGTGCTGGATGTGGACACCCCCGATCCGACGGAGGCCCATCCTGTCGCCATCCGCGGACGCCTGAGCCCGACGCTTTCCCTGCCCGCCGCCGTAGTGAAGCACCTGGCGACAGGCGCCCCCCTCCCGGCCAGCATGCAGACGGCCTTCGAAGCGTGCGAAGCCCCGGAGGGCACCCTTTCCCTTCTCCATAATGGAATGACGGTCCTCCTGCTCCGGCACCTGACGCTGAGCACCCAGGCCCACCTGCCGCTGATAGCCTATGGCCAAAACCGTTTCACGGACGGCGAAGTGAACAGCATGCTGACCAATGGACAGCTGACGGTTTCGGGCCGCATCCGGGCGTATGAAGGGGCCATTTCCTTTGACGCGCAGGTGCAGACTCTGGCCTGTCCGCTTGCCTACACCCTTTCCTCGCTGACGGCCAGCAACCTGTCCCTCACCCAGATGCTCGCGGACAACGGCCTTTCCATTCCGTCAAGCTTCTCCGGCACCGCCCAGGTCCAAGTTTCCGCCATGGGCACCGCCATTTTCTCGAATGCCTTCCGTAGCCGGTTGGCGGCCAATGCCTCCCTCCGGCTCAACAACCTCCAGCGAATTGGGAACGATGGATCCGTTCTGGACCAGCTCTGGATCCAGTTGGACAACCCGGTGTTACTGAACCTGGCCCCCAAATTGCAGCCGAAGGTGGAGCAGGCGCGGAAGGCCATCTCCACCATAACCACCACGCGCTATGAGGATGTCACGGCCGATATCCACCTGCAGCAAGGCCGGGCCACACTCTCCAATGTGCGCATGGAGATTCCGAACTACCGCATTGAGGCCGAAGGCACCCTCCTGCCGTTCGAGCAAACGCTGGATCTGAATGCCCGCGTACTCCTTTCCGCAGAGGAAACCGCCCGCCTGACCAACGGCAAGGATCGCTCCACCTACCTGCCATATGAAAACGGCGGGCTGGTGATTCCCTTCCACATCCGTGGCGCCCTGACCAAACCGGCCGTGGTGCCCGACCTCCAAGTGCTGCTGAAAAATGCCGCCGCTGGGGTGGTCCGAGAGGAACTGGCTCCCCAGTTGCAGAAGCACCTGTCGGATTCCGACCGGAAAAACATCGAAACAGGATTGCAGATCCTCCAAGAACTGGGCAACCGTCTGCAGGGCCGGGAATAAGCCCGGCGGACGTAAATCCCGCTTTCCCGGTTTTCCGGGATGCGCTATTCTGCCCTCATGTTGACGCGGTTGAGAGTGAAGAATTTGGCGCTGGTCGAGGATGTTGCGGTGTCCTTCGGGCCGGGACTCACCATTCTTTCCGGCGAAACCGGAGCGGGTAAATCCATCCTGATCGGTGCGCTTTATCTGCTGATGGGGGAGCGTGCCGACATCTCGGCTGTTCGCACAGGAGCCGCCCAGTGCCTAGTGGAGGCCGCCTTTCTGCTGGGTCGGCCGGAACGAATCAATGCCCTGCTGGAGGAAGCCGGGCTGGAGCCCTGCGGGGACGACCAGCTCATCCTGCGCCGGGTGGTCAAAGCCGGCGGCGGCGGGCAGGCTTTTGTGAACGACACGCCGGTGACCCTCCCGCTGTTGAAGCGGCTGGGCAGCCTGCTGGTGGACCTCCACGGCCCCCATGACCATCAATCTCTGTTTCATCCCGCCGAGCAACTTCTGGTGTTGGACGCCTTTGCCGGGGTGGAAAAAAACCTGTCTCCCTATCAGGAGGCCTTTGCCCGGCGGCAGCTTTTGCTGCAGCGTCGGGAAGAGTTGACGGCGGATGCAGGCGACGTGGAAGCCCAAGTGGACCTGCTGTCCTACCGCATCCGGGAGATCGAAGAGGCCGCCCCCGTCGAGGGTGAGGAAGAGACCGTGCGGGAGGAACAGCGGACCGCCGGACATGCCCAGCGCATTCTGGAGCTGGGCCAGACGGTGGTGCAGGCCACCACGGAAGATGACGTCTCCGCTTTGTCCATTCTTTCCCCGGCGCGAAAGGCACTAGAGGAGCTGGCCCGCCTTATGCCTGCGGCAGCGGAATGGCCTGATGAACTGCGGCGGCACACGGACGCGCTGGCCGCCTTGTCCGGCACCATCCAACGGGAGCTCTCCACCCTCGATGCCGATCCCGCACGCTTGGAATGGCTCGACAACCGGCTGGCCATATACGACAGACTCAAGCGCAAATACGGCCCTACGCTGGCCCATGTGTTCCAAACGCTGGACGCTTCCAAAACGCGCCTGAGCGATTTGGTGAACCGCGATAGGCAAAAGGCGGACCTAGACCGGCAGCTCGTCACGGTGGAAAAGGAACTGCAGCGGCTGGGTGGCGACCTCCACCGCAAGCGTGCCGCGGCCGCCAAACAGCTGGCCCCGGCGATCACCACGCAACTGCGTGCGCTCGGATTTGAACACGGCCGTTTCGATATCCACTTTTTTCCGTCGGAAACACCGCTGTCTTCCGGATTGGACAAAATCGAATTCCAATTTGCTCCGAATGTCGGAGAACCCATGCGTCCCCTTCGCACCATCGCCTCTTCGGGGGAAATCTCACGCGTCATGCTGGCGGTCAAGGTGGTCTTGGCGGCGGTCGATCAAATTGAATTGCTGGTGTTCGATGAAATTGATGCGAATGTCGGCGGCGAAACCGCCCGGGCGGTGGGCCGGAAACTGGCCCAGGCCGCGAAGGGGCGGCAGATCATGGCGATCACCCACCTACCAGCGGTCGCGGCATGCGGGGAGCAACATTTTGCCGTTCGCAAAACCGTGGAAGACGGCCGGACGCATACGCATGTGGCGGCCCTGAATCCGGAAGAGCGGGTGGAGGAGTTGGCGCGTATGCTGGGTGGGCGCGATGCCACCAGCGTGGCCCTCCGCCACGCGCAGGAATTGCTCTCAGCCGCAGCCCGACTCACCGGTTCTGGCAAAAAAGGGTGAAGCGACCAGCTCTGGCGGGAGATGCCCCCCATTGCCTTTACGCCTGAAAATCCTGCCACCAGCCGGAGCGGATGGAGACGGCTTCCGCCTGCGCCACCCCCGGGTATCTCATGCCAGATCCAACCCAACCCGTGCGTTCTTCATCTCCCCCGCTATCCGCCCATCCAGGCCCAGAAATCAATCGGATACGACCCAGTGCTCCCATTCGGCCAAGGGTTGGCCGTCCTTCGCCACGCGGTACAGATGTGGGGGAGTGCCCGAATAGGTGGCGTCCTCCGCCCGCCCTCCGTCCAGCACCGCCCCCGTGCCTAGGTGCTCGAACAAGTCCCGAAAAAGGTTCACTGGGCTAAGGATGCGCCTTGGGGGCGCGTCCCGCGTACCCCACCGGATGGCAAGAAAGATTTCCGCCATATCCCTCGCCACCCGGTCTGGCGGCAGGCCCTGTGCGGCCAGCACGTCGGCGGGAGGGCGGTTTTCCGCCCCCCTCCACCAGCGGCCACCGTAGGCATAGGCGCCGTGGTCGCCCATCAGAATGATGACGGCGTCCGGGTCCGCCTCCACCACCGTGCGGCAATAGTCGGTCAGGAATCGATTCTCCACTTCCAGCGTGGCGGCCACCTCGCGGCGCCATACGCGTGGGTCAACCGAATTCTGAAACGAATAGAGGTGGAACAAACCGGCTTTCATCAGGGTGAAGGAGGGCGCCGAGGTCTCTTGCGCACCTTCCCTGCGGGCGGCCTCCACCAACCGGGCGCGGTAATCTGGAATCCGCCGCTCATGGAACACATGCGGATAGAGAAACGTGTTGAGGGGGACCAACAGGCCGCGACCGGAAATCCATGATTCGTCCACCACCTCTCCGGCGGCTTCGGGAAAATAGAGCTGGTCGGTCTGCAGCCGGTAGCGGATGCGATATCCATTCTGCTTGAGGATGGACAGGACCGGATTGTAGAGGCGGCCGCTGAGCATCTGGCGGACATGATGGGAGTCCTCCTCCCCCGTGGCGGATCGGTTGTAGTGGTGCTGCATCAGGAAAAGAGCCTGAAGACTGGGCAGCGTGGAAATGTAGTTGGCAAAGGTCGAGGGATAGATCCGAAAGCCGAGGCCTTCGAGTTCCGCCTCCAACGGGGAATTGTCGATATTGAGAAAGTCCTGCATCCAGGCGGTGCTTTGGTAGGATTCCAGAAGCAGCACATGGATGTTGCAAGGCCGGAGGGTACCGTACCGCCGCCGGAGCTCCTCCGGCGCCTCCACGGCCCGGAGGGAACGGCCCAGCGCACGGGCGCTCCACCATCCCTGAGCCCCCTGCAGGCCGGCCAGAACCAGCAGTAGCAACAAGCTGCCCTTCCACTGGAGGCGGCGTAGCAAAAGGGTGAGTGCGGCCCAGATGCAAAAAATGAACGCGGCCGCCACCACCAGGCGGGGTGCAAGCTGCCGGACGGAAAAAACATAGAGCGCATAGAAGGACATTCGCACATATACCGCCGCCGTCACGGCGGCCATTCCCCAGGCCATCCAGGACGCCTGCGCCGCTTCCGGCCATCGCATCCGCCGCGCCAGCCTGGACACCATGGCATGGAGCAGAAAAGCCGAGGCTACCACCGCCACGCTCACCGCCGCCCACAGGACCAACCCCGAAACCATCCTTTGCGCCGGCTGGAAAATCTGAACATTCCGCGAATAGACATTCACCAACGAAAGCAACACCGCAGCCACCGCCGCGGCATACCATCCCCATCCCTCACGCTTCCACCACACCCGGAAGGTCATGGAGAGGTCCCTGGCCCAGCCAGCGGTTCCACACCAATGCCGATATGCTCCACACGCAGGAAACGGCCTTCCTCCAAGCCATGGGTGATCATCAGCACCCACGCGGGATCCTCCTCCTCCGGCAAAGGTCCGCGCCACTGGATTTTGTGATTGGGCTTTCCTTTCCGCATTCCCCATTCCTGTGCTTTTTCCGGATGGTGTTCCGGATACAGCACGCCATTCAATTCTGTGGGGGAAGGCGGATTCATCGTGACATTCAGGGAAATTCTCCACTCGATGTCGACGGGCGCGCCGACCAACGTGGGAAGCCGGAAGATCGCATTGGACACCACCGACGCGCCATATTTTTCCTGATGCCCGCGCGGCAGAAAACCATCCGCCAGCCAAGGCAACACCGACGGGCTCCGGCCCTGCTCCAATGCAAACCAGTGGATCGTGCCGGCAGGCACCCACAGCGGGGAAAGCTCGTGGGGATATGGAAGGTCCGCCTCCACGCCAAGGCGCCCGTCCATGGCGGCCTCCGCCGGAAGCCAAAGCGGAACCCATCCAGACGGACGGGCCAGATGGAACGTAAGAACCTCCCCTTCCGCTGGCGTCCACTCCAATCGAACGTCTGCGGCGGTTGTGCCGGATTTGAAATTCAGCCACAACACTCCCGGAATTTTCCCGGCGGAAGGAATGGAAACCGCCACCTCCCGCCGCCCCGCCATACGGGGCGCTTCCCGAAAGACGTCCCAGACCACTCCGCCAAATAGAAGCGGGGCTTCCACCGGAAGCCAATCTTGGTGGTGGCGGAGCCAATCCTCCTGCCGCACGCCCGAGGGCAATGGAAACGCCCCGTTTTCTTCCCTCGGCAGAATCAGAAAGGCTGTGCCGCCGCCGTCCGGCAGGCGCCAATCGCCCGAACGCACAACATCCACGGGCTGAACCTGCGTGAAGGTCAAGAGGGCATCCGTCATATAGCGGTAGGAGGCGTCCAGATACACCCGGTCGGCCTGCGCCAGCGGATGGGCCGCCAGCCGCCGGACATCCGCACGGCCCACCGCCGGGCCCCAGCTTTCCATCCGAAGCACCGCACACGCTCCCCAGGCCGTCAAGGCCACCAGCACCGCCGTAAAAACGCCCATGCGCCATTCCGCCCGCAGGGCCCGCGTCACACGGCTGAGGCAGACGGCCAACCCCCAGCCGGCCACCCAGGCCAGCGGGCCGACGGCACTCAACACGTAACGCATGTGCAACGTCTTATACTGGGCATAAAAAATGATCAGCAGGGCGGAGAGCAACAACAGGCACAGAATGCCCTTGGCGCGACGCCGCAAGGCCGCCCACACCCCCACGCCCAGAAAGACCACCCCGGTCGGATGTAGCTGGCCGCCGATGACTCGCAGGATGTCCTTCAGCCAGCCGCCACGAACCTTTCCTGTGGAGGCATAGGTCCACCAAATATGGATCTGGTTGTGTAGCAGCGGCTCGCCCTGCCACCAGCGGATGCCCAGCAGGAGCGCCGCCCCCAAGCCCAGCGGTAGCCACATCAACCCCAGCACACCCCAGGCGCTCCGGTCGCCGCGAAGGCCCTGGCCGACGGCAAAGAGGCTCAACGGCGCCAACACAAACACCACCGTCTCCCGGAAGCCTGCGCCCGCCAGCAGAATCCAGCCCGCCGCGCAGGCACAGGCCAGCCGACGGCGAGCGGGAAGCGTCCGCTTCAGGGCGGGAAGCGCGGCCGCCATGACCCCGAAAATGAAGGTCCATTCCACCACCCCCCGGAAAGGCAACAACAGAAAATGCGGATTGAGGGCATATCCCGTGAATGTCAGGACAAAAAATACCAGCAGGGCCACGGAGGTTTCCAACAGGGCGGATTCGGCCCGGAGCGCGCGGCCCAACGCCCAGCAGCCGAGCCAGAGTAGCGGTACGTTGATCCAATACACGGCAAAATATCCCGCCGCCGCTTTCCCCGCCGCCAGCAACAGCGGATAGCCGGGGACGAAGAGCCTGGCGCATTTCAGAATGACGGACGGAGAAAAACGTGCATCCAAAATTCGGTCCGCCCAGTAAAAGTAAATCCGGACATCCTGTCCGGTGGCATAGCTCATGATACGCCAAGCCGCCCAGCCGCTCAGCACGGCAAAAACGGCCCAGGCCGCCGCATAGAACCAGCGCTCCAAGCGGAAGGCGGCGCCTTCCGGCGGCAGGGCGCACTTTGTTCGGCACTTTTCCATAGTGTGGAAAAACATTTTCCACAGTGTGGAACAAATGGCGAGCGCAATTCCTGCCGCCTCTTCCAAGGACCTTCTTTTTACGCCTTGCCCTTGCCGTTGTCGGCCCCCCGTGATAGTGTCCGAGGACTTCAACCCTCAATTTTGAAATGGACGTTTTCTCATGGATCAGAAACCCAATCACAATCCTCCTCCAGCGCCGAACAAAGGGCGGCCGCCAATGCCCATGCGGGCCCTGCTCACCTGGCTCATCCTCATGGCCCTGCTCTTCACCGTCTTTCAGCTGATCACCCAGCACTCGACCAAGCAGCAGGACATCCCCTACAACCCGGAATTCCTGCTGTTGCTGGACAGCGGACGCATCAACAAATGCGAAGTGGTGATGGAGGCCGACGGACAGAATTTTGTCCGCGGGGAACTCAAGGATCTGGACACCGCAACCAACAAGCCGAAATCCTTCCGCGTGGCTGTGCCGATCACGGAAAACCTGATCGAACGCCTAACCGAAGCCGGCGTGCCCTTCCAGTTCAAAACGCAAAACCCCATGGTCTGGCAGATCCTCTCCGGCACCATCCCCTTCCTGCTGGTGTTCGCCCTGATCTATTTTCTGTTCTACCGCAACATGGCGAATGGTTCACGCGGGGCCTTCACGTTCGGAAAATCCCGCGCGCGGCTGATGAACCGCGATGACAACAAAATCACCTTCAAGGATGTGGCGGGCGTGGATGAGGCCCGCGAGGAAGTCCAGGAAATCATTGAATTTCTCAAAGATCCCAAACGGTTCCAGCGACTGGGTGGGCGAATCCCGAAGGGCGTACTGCTGGTGGGCCCTCCGGGAACAGGCAAAACGCTGATCGCCCGGGCCATCGCTGGCGAAGCCCAGGTGCCTTTCTTTTCCATCTCCGGCTCCGACTTCGTGGAAATGTTTGTGGGCGTGGGCGCCTCGCGCGTGCGCGACATGTTCGAACAGGGCAAGAAGAGCGCACCCTGCATCATCTTCATTGACGAAATTGATGCCGTCGGCCGCTCCCGTTTCTCGGGCATCGGTGGCGGGCACGATGAACGCGAGCAAACACTCAATGCCCTGTTGGTGGAAATGGATGGCTTTGACGCTCAGGAAGGCATCATCATCATCGCCGCCACTAACCGCCCCGACGTACTGGACCCCGCCCTGCTGCGGCCCGGCCGATTCGACCGGCAGATCGTGGTGGACCTCCCGACGCTGGAAGGCCGCGAGGCCATTCTGAAGATCCATTCCCGCAAGGTGAAGCTGGATGCCGACGTGCAGTTGCGCAACATCGCACGCGGCACCCCCGGCTTTTCCGGCGCGGACCTGGCCAACCTCATCAACGAGGCGGCGCTGCTGGCGGCGCGGCGAGATGCAAATGCCATCACCGAAAAAGATCTGGAAGAAGCCCGCGACAAAGTCCGCTGGGGCCGCGAACGCCGGTCTCATGTGCTCGACGACAAGGAAAAGCGCATGACGGCCTGCCACGAGGCTGGCCACGCGCTGGCACTGGCGCTGACGGATGGAACGGAGCCGCTACACAAGGTGACGATCATCCCCCGAGGCCGTGCGCTGGGCGTGACGATCCAGCTTCCGGAAAAGGACCGCTACACGCAGAACCGCTCCCAGCTGCTGGGCATGATTGTGGGCGCCATGGGCGGCCGGGCGGCGGAGCAGCTGTGTTACAACGAGATCACCACCGGCGCATCCAACGATATCAAACAGGCGACGAACATCGCCCGCCTGATGGTGACGGAATGGGGCATGAGCGACCTACTGGGCCCGCAGTTTTTCGGTACGCGCGAGGAGCTTCTTTTCCTGGGGCGTGAGGTGTCGCGTTCCAATGAGATTTCACAGGAGACGGCCCAAAAGATCGATGTGGAGGTCAAGCGAATCATCGACGAGTCTCACACCAAGGCGCTGAACCTGTTGCAGGAGAACCGCGACAAGCTGGACCTGCTGACGGAGCTGCTGGTGGAGAGGGAAACGTTGGATGGACAGGATGTGCAGGACATCATCCGGCATGGCCGCATCCTGACGGCGACGGAGCGGAAGGCGGCGGGTGAAAAACCCGTCGAGGTACCGGCGGAGACGCAGGGCGCCACCATCGCACCGCCCTAAACGGCGAACGCCGAAGAAGGCCAACGGGAATTTCGCTCTCGGCGTCGAGAGTCCTTCACCCCAGCTAGCAAGTGGAGGGAGGTCTCCTCATGGATGCGCCTTCAACCATTGCGCCATCCGCTGCGTCAGAACGGCACGCCCCTGTTCGTTCAAATGGGTCATGTCCTTCCATGCCTCCGGCCCCAAGGCAAGGTTCTGTTCGGCCAGGGAAACGTATTCATATTCCGGCGCGGGCCCGAAAGTGACCAGCCAATGCCGGGTGATGGCTTTGGCGCTCTCGTGCGATGGGGAATATAGAAGCGGGTTCACATCCCCTTCAAAGACCACAAGGCGAACGTCCCCCTGTTGCAGATGCCGGGCAAACCGTTTGAATGCTTTTTGTTCCGCCGGAGAAAAGGTCAACTCGGCCTGCTGCGCGGCCAAGGCATCCCGTATGGAGGACAACGCCCCCGTTTCTCCTTTGCCATGGTCCGCCGGGCGGCCCCAGAAATGGAACACCAGCTGCCGGGCAAAATCCCGCATGCGCCAGCTTTCCCAAGTGGCGGCCATGGCATAATCAACCAGTTGCCCGCCATCTCGTCCCCATGCGGCAGAACCGATGCAGCGAACCACCTGCGGCAGGGTTTTCCATGAGGCATACGGACGAAACCAGGAGGCCGGGAAACGCTCCTGGTTGGTGAAATCGAATTCGGACAAATAGGTGATGCAGGTATCCCCGGCCTGAAAAGGCATATACGGCAGCATGGCCAACGCCTTGAGGGGCGTCATCCCGAACATGGCCCGGCGAAGGATGGGCGTGGGGGCCAACAGCTGACGGAGCTGCTGCTCATCCACGCCGTTGAGAACCTGGCTCGACCCGACCACCAGCACGGCGGGAGCCTCCGGCCGGTGAGAACGGCTTTCCTCCAAACGAATATAGCAAACTTCGCGCATGAAGGTTTGGTCTGCCTCCAGCCGGGCCCGGGCCGCCAGCCAAAACGGAATTTGCACCACCGGATGACGCACGGCGGCATCCAGAAATAGAATACCCGCCACCGCTCCCATCCAGACGACAGCCCCACGAACTGGCTTCCGTCTGCTCCATGCCCACACCACCGGCAGCAGAATGCCGGGGAGGAGGAACAGAAGCAAGCGACGATCAAACAGTCCCGGCTTCTTCCATGCCCATCGGGGTGTTGCCGCCACCCATTCCCAGAAACCGCCCAAGCACAGAAGAGCGAGCCCCAAAGCAGCGACGGGCAACAGCCAGCCCCATTTTCTCAGGAACAGGCCTTCCAATTCACAAACACTTGGATGGGATGAATTATTTTTCATGCGTTAAAATTGAAAGTAAATAAACGCTCCGCCACCAGTATGCCCCAGCCACAAAAACAGAAGCAAGAGGACCGCATACAACACCATGCGCGGGACGGTGGAAAGCTGAAGCGGTGCTTCCAAGTCTCCTGATTTTGCCTGGAGGAGCTGAACTCCCCACAAGGGCAGGCAAAGAAATACCAAAGCCGTCAGCATGTTGGCCGCTTGTATATTCCACGAAAAATCCATCACCATGCTGCTCAGCATATGCCGGGCCTGCCCGAGGGAAACGGCGCGAAAAAAGAGCCAACCGAGGCAAACCAAATGAAACAGGACGACCCGCCGCACAAGGACCCATTTGCCGGAATCCATCCGTTTTCCCGGCAGGAAACGATTCATCCATGCATGATATCCCACCAGCAGAGCGCCATGATAGACGCCCCATGCCACAAATGTCCATGCGGCCCCATGCCATAACCCGCCCAGGATCATGGTGAGAAGCAGGTTCACATAGGTCCGCGCCGTCCCCTTCCGGCTACCGCCCAGAGGGATGTAAAGGTAATCGCGAAGCCAGGTGGACAAGCTGATATGCCATCGCTGCCAGAATTCTTTGGGATTCAGCGCCAGATACGGATTGTTGAAATTCAGCATCAAGTCGATGCCCATCCAACGGGACAGTCCCCGGGCGATGTCGCTGTACCCTGAAAAGTCACAAAAAATTTGAAAGGCAAACGCGTATGTGCCCAACAGGAAAACCGCTCCGCTGCCCGCCCCCCCCGGGGGGGGGGCGGGGGGCGTGAGGGGGGGGGTGGGGGGGGGGGGGGGGGGGGGGTTCGACGGGGGGGAGTG
>JAISGX010000061.1 GCA_031262805.1 Verrucomicrobiota bacterium
GCTGGAACTCGACGGCGGCGGCGCCATCCAAGCGGCGCGCATTGCCGCGGGTTCCGCCATCCCCTTCCCCAAACGGCTGGTGGATGTGGAACAAACCCTGATCGGCCGGGAACCAACCCAAGCCGTATTCCAGGAGGCCGCCAAACAGGCCGATAAGGCCGCCCCATGGCGCGGACGCGAAGGCATGTCCGCCGACTATTCCCGCCATCTGGCGGAAGTCTCCATTCTCGACGTATTGGAACGGGCGGCCAACTTCGCCCGGGAAAGGGCTGAATAAGCATGACCCCCACCTCCGCAACCGTTTCGTTCACGCTCAATGGCGAACCCCAAACCTTTTTCACCACGCCCAATGAAAAACTGCTGGACCTGCTCCGGCGGGAAGGATATCGCGGCGCCAAATTCGGCTGCGGCCAGGGCACCTGCGGCGCCTGCACCGTCCTGCTGGACGGCCGCGCCGTCTATGCCTGCCTGTTGTTCTCTATGCAGGCGGAAGGCCGGGAGGTGCGCACCATCGAAAGCGTCGGCACCCTCGACAAACCCAGCGAATTCCAGCAGGAGCTCATCGACGGCGGCGCCGTCCAGTGCGGCTACTGCATTCCCGGCATGGTGATGAGCGCCACCGCCTTGATGGAAGCCGAAGACCATTACAATGACGAGATCGTCCGTGAATATATGGACGGCAACCTTTGCCGCTGCACAGGCTATGAAAAGATCTGGGCGGCCCTCCGCCGGGTCCTCGACCGCCGCGAAGCCGCCCCGTCGGCCTCCCGGTAACGCGTTATCCCGAAAGGAACCCTTATGAGCACAGACCTCACCAACACCTTCAAGCAAGTCAACCACTCGGTCACCAAAGTGGACGCCCGCCAGCTAGCGCTGGGCCGGAACTCCTATGTGGCGGATTTCGTTCCAAACAACGCCCTGATCGTCAAAATGCTCTGGAGCCCGCATCCCCACGCACGCATCAAGTCCATCGACGTGTCGAAGGCCGAAAAAATGCCCGGCGTGAAAGCCGTCCTGTGGCACGGCAACGTCCCGCGCATTCCCCATTGCACAGCCGGCCAGGGCTTCCCGGAACCCTCGCCCTACGACACGTTCATGTTTGACACCAAGGTCCGCTTTGTGGGCGACCGCGTGGCCGCCGTCGCTGCGGAAACAGCCGAACAGGCCGAAGCCGCCCTTGCCGAAATCCAGGTGGAATACGAATTGCTCCAGCCCGTCTTCACCATCGATGAAGCCATGGCCGAAGGCGCCCCCATCATTCACGACGAAGACGACGCCTATGTGCCGATCCCTATTCCCTATGAGCCGAAAAAGAATCTGGTCGCCCGCGTCAGCGCCGAAGCCGGAGACTTCGAAAAAGGCATGCAGGAAGCGGATTTCACATTCGACGACACCTATGAAACCCCATACGCCCAGCATACCCCCATCGAACCCTATACGGCCTCCGCCACCCTGGATTCGGCCGGTCGCATCGTCATCACCACCTCCACCCAAGTGCCCTTCCACTCTCGCCGTATTGTCGCCCAGACGCTGGGCGTTCCCGTCCAGAAGATCCGGGTGATCAAGCCGCGCATCGGCGGCGGCTTCGGTTCCAAGCAGGAAGTCCTCTTGGACGACATTGTCGCCATGTTCGCCCTCCGCACCGGGCGCACCGTCTTCTGGCAGTTCACGCGTGAGGAAAACTTCCGCACCGGGCGTACCCGCCACCCCATCCGCGTCCGCGTCCGCGCCGGGGTGAAGAAGGACGGCACCCTCACCGCCATCGGCTTGGATTGTTGGAACAACACCGGCGCCTACGGCGGCCACGGCCTCACCGTCGTCTCCTGCTGCGGCTCGAAAGTGCTCCCCCTCTACCACTGCGACAATATCCATTTCGATGGCAAGGTGTTCTATACCAACCTGCCCGTCGGCGGCGCCTACCGTGGCTTCGGCGCCACACAGGCCTATTTCGGCATGGAATCCACCATAGACAAGATGGCCGAAGCCATCGGTATGGATCCCTTGGACTTCCGCCGCCGCAACCATATCCAGGTTGGTGAAAGCCATCCCATTTTCGCCGCGCTCGGCGAAGGCAAGGAAGGCGTTCCCATGGCTATCGGCTCCTGCGCCCTGGATGACTGCCTGGACAAGGGCAACGCGGAAATCGGCTGGCAGAACCGCACCGACTGGAGGGGCAAGACCGGTCGCTTCCGCCGGGGCATGGGAATGGGCATCTTCATGCAGGGCTCCTCTATCCCGCACATCGATATGGGAGGCGCCTCCATCAAAATCAACGAAGACGGCTCCTTCAACCTGCTCTGCGGCGCCACCGACCTCGGCACCGGTTCCGACACGGTGATGGCCCAGATTGCCGCCGAGGAACTCTGCACCACCGCCGACAAGATGATCGTCTATTCCTCCGACACCGATATGACGCCGTTCGATGTGGGCGCCTATGCTTCCTCCACCACCTATCTGTCAGGCGAAGCCGCCCGCAAAGCCGCTGCGGACGCCAAACGGCAAATCCTCAAGACCGGTGCGGAAATGCTCGGTCTTCCCGTTGAGGACGTGCACTGCGAAGACGCCCACGTGTGGAATGCAGACGGCTCCCGGAAAGTCAGCTACGGCGACATCGCCTGCTATGCCCTGTACCAGAAAAACCAGTATCAGATCATCGGCACCGGCTCGCATTTCACCGAAAAGGCCCCCCCCCCCTTCGCCGCCCATTTTGCCGAAATTGAAGTGGATACATGGACGGGATTGATCAAAATTCTGAAATATGTCTCCACCATCGACTGCGGCACCGCCATCAACCCCCTTCTTTGCGAGGGGCAAACCGAAGGCGGAACCCTCAACGGCATCAGCTATGCCCTGACCGAACAGTACCTGTTCCGCAACGGCTGTATGATGAACGCCTCCTTCGCGGACTACCACATCTTCTCCATGCGGGACAAGCCGCCCCTGAAGACCATCATCTGCCCGTCCTACGAGGATACCGGCCCCTTCGGTGCAAAAAGCGTATCCGAAATCTGCATCAACGGCCCCGCTCCGGTGCTTGCCAACGCCATCTACAACGCCACCGGCGCCCGGCTCTATGAGTTCCCCTTCACCCCCGAAAAGGTGCTCGCCGCCATTCGCGCCGTTCAGCAGAACGATTAAAATAGCAGGAAGCTCGATTTTCCCGACCTTTCGGTTGATGGTGTATCGGTTATCCCTCAACCAACGCATACAGAGGGCGAAGAGAA
>JAISGX010000096.1 GCA_031262805.1 Verrucomicrobiota bacterium
GAAGGTGATGCAGGTCAAAACCCTTCCTGCGGGCTATCCGGTGGGCTACTACGCCACCTATACCACGCCGTCGGATACGGAGGTGGCGATCATCAGCTGCGGCTATACCGACGGCTACCTGCGCCATTTAGGGAACAAAGGCCACGTGTTGATCGGCGGCCGCCGCCGCCGGGTGGTGGGGCGTGTCAGCATGAATTGGATTGCCGCCGAACTGGAAAGAGACAGTGGTGTGAAGGCCGGAGACGAAGTTGTTTTGATCGGCGAGCAGGGCGGTGAGCAAATCTGGGCCGATGAGCTGGCCGCGCATTGCGGCACCATCGCCTATGAAATTCTGACGGGTATTTCTCGGCAGATCGAGCGGCGCTACATTCGGGCCTGACCGATGGGGGCGGGCTCGACGAAGGTGATGCCCGGATTCTGCCGGTCTTGCCGTTCCTCGGCGCGCAGCGCCGGATGCCGCCGCAGGAAATCCCGGCCTTCCGGTGAAGAGGGAGTGTAGTGGTCGCCAAACAGATAGAATCGGATAGAGCCGGTCTGCGCCTGTTGCCGAATCCAGCTGCGGGCGGCCGTTCTGATTTTGCCGCCGCCGCCCGAGGCCGAGCCCCATCCATGAATCACTCGCACCAAGCGGACGCCATCGGTCCGTGCGCGGCTTAATTGGATGGAAAGCCGCTGCAGGGCTTCATCGACTGTTGGAAGGCCGACCTCGATGTTGAGGGTTCGAAGCGGCGGCGCCGTCCTCACATGAAGCGTGGAAACCGACTGGAGGGTCTCGCAGTACGGGCAAATCCGCGATTCCGGTGCGATCCGTTCCCCGCATGTCTCACATTGTTTCATCGAAGAAGGCAACTGGAGGATGGGAGCCGTGCTGTTTTTCCAAGGCATGCAACCGCTTCATTTCATGCCGTGCCAAGAAGACGGTGAGTGTAAAGGAAAGAAGATCGGAGGCGGGAGCGGCCAGATAGACGCCGTCGAGTCCAAAAAATGGGGGAAACAGGAAAAGGAAGGGAATGAAGAACAGCAACTGGCGCGACAAGGCCGGGAATCCCGCCTGGATGGGCTTGCCGATGGCTTGAAACAATGTGCTTGTCATGATTTGGAAGGCAACCACTGGGAAGGCAATCGTAAAAATCCTCAAGGCCCGGATGCCGATGGGAATCAACTCGGAATCCGCCGGTACAAACATCCGGAGGATCGGCGTGGGAAAAAGCTGGCTCATCACCCAGCCGGCGCACATCAAAACCGTGGTGACTTGAACGGAAAGCCGGAAGAAGATGCGGACGCGGCTGTATTTGTTTGCACCATAATTATAGCCCATCAACGGCTGGATGCCTTGGGTGATGCCGAAGGTCGGCATGAAAATGATGCTCATATAGGCCATCAGGATGCCCATGACCGCCACGGCATTCTCCCCGCCATACCGGTGCAGACTGCGGTTGAGCACCACATTCAACAAGCTGTTGGCCAGGTTCATGACAAACGGCGTGAAGCCCAGAATCAGAAACGGCAGAACAATGTGTCGGAGGTCCAGCCGAAGGTTCCGCCGGTGCAGGCGGATGTTGGCCCTGGGGGAGAGAAAATAGGCCATACACCAGGCGAAAGAGAGGGTTTGGGCAATGACCGTGGCCCAAGCGGCACCAGTAATGCCCCAGTTGAAGACGAAAATGAAAAGCGGATCCAGGATGGTGTTGACGATGCCGCCGATCAACATGGAGATCATGGAAATCTGGGGATGCCCATCCGAGCGGATGAAATGGGAAAGACCGTGTGCGGCGGAACTTAATGCCGAGCCGTACAGGATGATCCGGGCATAGGTTCGAGCATAGGGCAGAAGCCATTCACTGGTGCCGATCAGGCGCAGGATGGGGTCCAGTTGGAAGAGGATGAAAACAGACACAATCAAGGGCGCGAAAAAGAGCAGGGAAAAAGCATTGCCCAGAATCCGTTCGGCATCCTGTTTCCTTCCCTCACCCATGCGAATGGAAAACAGGGTGTTGGCGCCCACGCCCACCAAAATGGAAAACGCCATCATGGCCATCATGATGGGGAAGCTGATTGTGACCGCCGCAATTCCCAGCGTACCCACACCATAGCCGATGAACATCCGGTCCACGATGTTGTACATGGCATTCACAACCATGCCTACAATGGACGGCAGGGAAAAACGAACCAGAAGCCGCCAGGGGGAATCGGTTCCCATTTGGGCGGTGGAATCCATTTGGATGGATGAAATTGTGCTCATGATCGCGATGAAGGCTGGTTACTATACATGGCCCATGGATTTAGGCGAGCCATGTTTTTCCTCCGGGAACATCGCTGTTCAGCGGGAGGAACCGCTCTGCGCATGTTTTCGGGTCGGATTTGCGGCTTGCAATCTACCAGTTTTGAGCGATCATATTACGAATGAATTTTGTATTTATTTTAGTGAACGGCGGGAGAATAAGATGATAAGCAAGGCGTGGATTCGGTTTTTGATGGCGGTGGTGTTGATGACGGCGGCCGGATGTGGGAAAAAAGATGCCCAGGTGGTGACGCCTGGAGAATTTAATCCCAACGACGTGGCGATTTGGGTGGATCAAGTCGGCATCCCGGCCATGGCCCTCCAACGGGAAGCCAACCGGTTGTTTGTGAATTTGGCGCGGGATCTGCCACCCGACCGGGTTCAGGAAACCCAGATCCGGGTGCTTCGGCAGGCCGTGGATAATTTGGTGATCCGCCAGTTGGTGGAGTCGGAAATGGAGCGTTCCGGCATCCTGATTTCCCAGGCCGAGGTGGAGCAGGCGAAAAAGGATTTGGAAAAAGGTTTGGGTCACGGCCGGACCCTGACGATGTTGATTGCGGAGATCAACCTCCCGATCGAAGAGCTGGAACGCAATCTGCGGCTCGATATTTTCAAAAATAAAGTACTGAAGGACCGCTTGGATGCCGCATTAGCGGAGATCACGGAAGAAACCGCCAAGGCCTATTATGATGACCATTTGGCGGAATTCACGCAACCGGCAGGCCGCCTGGCTTCTCATATCCTGGTTCGGGTTCCCACCGATGCGGATGAGGCGGCAAAAGCGAAGGCGCTTGCCAAAGCGGAGAATATCCGGACGGCACTGGTGAATGGGGCGGACTTTGCGAAACTGGCCGGGGAAGTGTCGGATTGCGCCAGCCGTGTGCGGGGAGGGGACTTGGGCTTCATTCCTCGTGGACGAGAGGCCCCTGTGTTCGAAGAAGCGGTCTATACCCAGCCATTGAACCAAATCGGCGCGGTCATCGAGTCTCCGGTGGGCTTCCATATCATTAAAGTGACCGGCGAACAGGAAGAAAAAGTGTATCCGTTTGATGAAATCAAGGACGCGCTGATGGCTCGGATGAAGATGGCCGCCCAGCAGCAGTTGTCCACCCAATATATTGTTGAATTGCGTGAAAAGGCCGCCATCCGCTTGGATGGTCCCTTGGCCGCCATGGCGTCGGGGGCCGAAGTCGCGACGGAGACGGCCAGCGAAGAGTCTCCAGCGATCGAGGAAGCGCCGCCACCGTCCGATTCAACATTGGCGGAATAAAAAAGCAGGACAGGGGATGTCCCGGTGGCGCGGTTCCATGTGGGCCGCCCGCCGGGAATAGAGTGCAGATGGTCGAAGGGGGGAAGGAAACACCAGTGTGAGGGCTCCGTTTCAAGAAGAGTATCCTTCGGCAGAGCGTCCGTTGCGGATGGAAGTGGAGGAAATTCTGGGAGAGGCCGGGCGGTTGTCCGATGCCGTGGACGGAGGGTTTCACTATGAATCTAGGCCGCAGCAACTCCAGATGGCCCTTGAGGTTGCCGATGCCGTGGAGGAACCTCGCCATCTGATCGTGGAGGCCGGCACCGGAGTCGGCAAAAGCTTGGCGTATCTGATTCCCCTGATCCTCCATGCCAAACGCAACCATGTGCGCGTCATGGTGTCCACCCATACGATTGCCCTGCAGGAGCAACTGATGTGGAAGGACCTTCCGCTGCTGGAAGACCGGCTGTCGGTTCCCTTCCGTGCCGTTCTGGTCAAAGGGCGGTCGAATTATTTGTGTCTACGTCGCCTTCAGCGCATTCGGGCTCATCAACGCGAATTGTTTTCCGTTGGAATGGAAGGAGAATTGGACCGGCTCCGGGCATGGGCGGACCAAACAGAGGACGGTAGCCTGCAGGAATTGAAGCATCCGCCCTCCGGTGACGTATGGGCGATGGTGTGCGCCGAACATGGGAATTGCATGGGTGGTAAATGTAGCGAACGGAAACGTTGCTTTCTCCAGCATGCCCGGGCAAATATGCTGGATGCGGATGTGTTGATTGCCAACCATCATGTTCTCTTTGCGGATTTGGCTCTCCGCCGCGAAAGAGGAGGTTTTCTGCCAGAGATGGCCGCCTTGGTGATGGATGAAGCCCATACCGTGGAGGACACCGCCAGCGACCATTTGGGCCTCCGCCTTTCCGCCTATATGTTTGAATACTGGCTGCGCCGGTTGGTTTCCCCTGACAATGGCAAGGGCCTGCTGGGTTTTTTGAAGGCAGGAGCGGCGGCGCAGACCGCCACCCGGGTGTGGGATGCCGCATCCGATTTTTTCCGGAGATTTCCGCAGGCAGCTGGAATCGGCGAGCGTGATTCCCAACAGGTGATTGCCTCGCCGGTGGAGATGGAGACCTCCCTCCCCGCCCTGTTGCGGGAGTTGTCCGACCAACTTGCCCGTCTGATTGAGGACCTAGAAGAGAAGGATGAAGAATCCCGCATGGAACTGCGCAGTCTACGTCTCCAGGGGATCTCGCTACGTAATGATCTGGAAGCCTTTCTGGGCCAGCTGTTGCCGGACCATGTATACTGGATGGAACGCGAGGGAAAGCGGAAACAGGTGGTTTTGCATTCCTCGCCGGTGGAAGTGGCGCCGATTTTGCACCAGATCTTGTTCGAGGCCATTGCGTCCGTTGTGCTGACGAGCGCCACTCTGGCGGTGGGTGGTCGGTTGGAATATGTCCGGGACCGGTTGGGCATGGGGGAGGAAAGTCGAATGTGCGCTCTGGGCTCTCCCTTTGACCATGCCCGCCAAATGAGGTTGTATGTCGCCTCCAATGCACCGGATCCCAGGGAGAAGGAGGCTTTTGCCGATGCCGTGGCAAAGGGAATCCTTCGCTGGACGCTGAAAACCCATGGGCGTGCGTTTGTGCTTTTCACCAGCGACGAGCTTCTGAAGAAAAGCGCCAAGACCCTCCGGCCCGAATTGGAACAGGCCGGCATCACGTTGCTGGCCCAGGGCCATGGTATGGCCCGCCGGGCCATGCTGGATACCTTCCGGGAGGACAATCAATTTGTCTTGTTTGGATTGGACAGCTTTTGGATGGGGGTGGACGTTCGGGGAGATGCCCTGAGCAATGTCATTCTGACCCGTCTGCCGTTTGCGGTTCCCGACCATCCAGTGGTGGCGGCCCGCTTGAGACGAATCAAGGAAAAGGGCGGCGATCCATTCCGGGAGTATTCCCTGCCCGAAGCCGTACTGAAATTTCGCCAGGGAGTGGGGCGCCTGATTCGCTCCCAGACGGATGAAGGCATTGTGGTGGTGCTCGATTCCCGCCTGATCACCAAGTGGTATGGACGGGTTTTTCAGCGCTCCCTGCCGGAATGCCCCATCGAACCCTTTGAGCTGTAAAGGGGGGGGAATAGGATTGACATATGCTGGCGTAGGGGATATTTCCTTACCCCGTTATGGCGTTGGAGTTGACAGTTGATCTGGGAGAACGTTCCTACCCGATTCTGGTGGGTTCCGGCGTTTTGTCCCGCGTGACGGAGACGGTTCGTTTCGCGCCGGGAGCCGTGATTACGGATGTGAATGTGGACAAGCTGCACGGCGAACGCTTGCGGGAGCTTCCATTCCCGGCAGGACATAAAATCGTGCTTCCCGCCGGTGAAGACACAAAATCCGTTCTCCATTGGCAGGCCATTCTGGAACAGCTGGCGCTGTGGAAGACAGGCCGCGACGGCGGCTTGCTGGCATTCGGCGGCGGGGTGGTCGGAGATGTGGCTGGATTTGCCGCAGCCACCTATATGCGGGGAATTCCGTTTGTTCAGCTTCCCACCACCTTGCTCGCCATGGTGGACAGCTCCGTGGGGGGGAAAACGGGCATCAATCTGGCCGCCGGAAAGAATCTCGCCGGGGCGTTTCACCAGCCGCAGGCGGTGGTGGCCGATATGGATGTGTTGAACTCTCTGCCGGCACGTGAATTTTCCTCCGGATTGGCGGAAGTCGTCAAAACCGCCGTGGCATTGGATGCGGAATTCTTTTCCTGGCTGGAACGCCATGCGGGACGGATCATGGACAAGGAAGCCGCCGTACTGGCTGAACTGGTGGTGGAATGTTGCCGTTTGAAAGCTAGGGTGGTGAAATCCGATGAGCGGGAGGCGGGCCTTCGTGCGGTTCTGAATTTCGGCCATACCTTGGGCCATGGTTTGGAAAAAGCCAGCGGCTATGCCCTGTCGCATGGGGAGGCGGTGGCATGGGGCATGCGGGTTGCCATGGCGCATTCCCGGCATGTTGCGGGTTTGCCGCAGGCATCCATCCATCGGGTGGAACGACTCCTTCAGGCCTTCGGGTTGGCCACAGGCGCTTTGGACGGTATTCCATGGGGCATGGTGTGGGAGGCGATGCAGCAGGACAAGAAAAACCGGCAGGGAGTGGTTCATATGGTCCTGTGCGAGCAGATCGGAAGGGGCATGCTGCCCCGGCCCGTGACGGAGGAGGAAATGAAGGCGGCAATGAAAGAATGGACAGATGGCATCCGTTAATGAACAAATTGTGCGTGCGTATTTGGAAAGTGTCGGTTTTTTGGTCCGGCAACCCCGGAAATACCAAGTGATGTCCCGCTCCAAAGGCTTGCATGAAGAAGTGGATTTTTTGGCATTCAATCCTTTGGCCGACGAAAAGGGGAAGCGGCCCTCCGACCTATTGTGGGGAGGACGGGAACTGAGCCGCATTCGTTTCGCCGTGGTGACGGTCCGGGGATGGCACTCTGAAAAATTCACGGCGGCTATGCTGGCCAGCTCGCCGGATGTGTATCGTTTTGCCGAGCCCGAATCCATCCGCTCAGCAGAAGCCGAGCTGGGTATGCCGGAGCCGGCGAAAATCCTGTGCATGGCGGATCTGCCCGTCTCCAGCGACCAACGCGAGGAGGCCTTGGAATTCCTCAAATCAAGAGGAATTGATGGCGTGCTGCTGTTTCGGACCATGTTGCTTGAATTGGCGGATCGGGTGGATGTCAAAAAATCCTACGAAAAATCCGATTTGCTGCAGGTGCTACGCATTCTGAAAAACTATGATTTGCTTCAATCGGGCCAGATGAACCTATTTGCGCCTTTTCGTCGCCGCCGGGCCTCTTCTCCGTCGCCTTCGGACACCTCGCTTGAACTGCCGCTGCCTTCCCGAGAGGATGATCCGCTCCCATGACCGAACACGACGCGTATATTATTTTGAACCAGATTGAAGGAATTGGTCCCGTCCGTGTCCGGGCGCTCTGCTCCGCCCTAGGGTCGCCTGTCGATGTGTTGTCGGCTTCCGAGGAGGCGCTCTCCGCCGTTCGTGGAATCGGGCCACGGGTGGCGGCGGGGATTGCCGGATGGAAAAACCAGGTGGACGTCGGCCGGGAGGAAGACGGCGCCCGGAAATGGAATGCCCGGATTGTAACGTTGGTGGACGACGGATATCCGGAGCCGTTGAAGACCTTGTATGATCCTCCGCTTTGCCTGTACATGTGGGGGGAATGGAGACCGGCGGATGCCCAGGCTTTGGCCGTGGTGGGCACCCGGCGGCTTTCCCATTACGGCGCGGCCCAAACCGAACGCCTGAGCCATCAGGCGGCAAAAGCAGGCTTTACCATCGTCAGCGGGTTGGCGCGGGGGGCGGACACGCTGGCCCATCAGGCGGCCTTGAAGGCGGGTGGACGTACGCTGGCTGTTTTGGGGGGTGCTCTGGATAAGCTGTATCCTGCGGAAAACCGAGAATTAGCGCAGGAGATCGCACGGCAGGGCGCGGTGCTAAGCGAGTTCCCTCTGGGGCGTGCGCCGGACCGCACCACGTTTCCTTATCGAAACCGGATCGTCAGCGGGTTATCCAAAGGCGTGCTGGTGACCGAGGCGGGGCTGGAGAGCGGGGCCATGAACACGGCCGCTCAGGCGCTGGACCAAGGCCGGAGCGTCCTGGCGGTTCCCGGCCGGGTGGATATGGAAGGCGCCCGCGGTCCTCACCGGTTGATTCAGCAGGGAGCCCGACTGGTGGAGGACCTCTCCGATATCCTCCGGGAATTTGAATTTTTATTTCCGCCCGTCGAGCGGGCACGAGTGCTGGGCGAACAGGATGTTCGCCAACAGCTGACGCTCTCGGCAGAGGAGGAACAGGTGGTCCGCGCCTTGTGGGCGGATGCCGAATTGGATGTGGATGTGCTGATTCGACGGACGGGATGGTCTTCGGCCAAGCTCATGACGTTGACCATGCAGTTGGAAATGAAACGCATCATCCGCCGCCTTCCGGGGCGCCGGATTGCGTTGATGGAGGAAATCCGCCGGTGGGAACAGCCCGTTTCGGCGGACGCGACCCGTGTCAACTAGGAAAGGAACGGAAGAAAATGGCAAAAAGCTTGGTCATCGTGGAATCGCCAGCAAAGGCGAAAACGATCAATAAGTTGTTGGGCGGAGAATATGTGGTCAAGGCCTCTATGGGGCATGTTCGGGATTTGCCTGAGCGTTCGCTTGGCGTGGATGTGGAACATGGGTTCAAGCCCCAGTATGTGCCGATCAAGGGGCGTTCCAAGGTCCTGAACGAATTGCAAGCGCTGGCCGCCAAGGCGGATACGGTTTATCTGGCCCCCGATCCTGACCGGGAAGGGGAAGCCATTGCCTGGCATCTGCGGGAGGCCTTGCAGGCCAAATCCCCTGAGGCCAAATTCCAACGGGTAACCTATAATGAAATCACGGGATCCGCCATTCGGAAGGCCTTCAGCCAACCCGGCGAAATTAATCAATTACGGGTGGACAGCCAACAGGCCCGCCGAATTTTAGACCGCATGGTGGGATATAAGGTCAGCCCGACTTTGTGGCGTCGCATTCAAGGAGCCTCCAGTGCCGGGCGGGTGCAGTCCGTGGCGCTCCGTTTGGTGTGCGAGCGGGAGAGCAGCATCCGGAGCTTCACGCCGGTGCCGTATTGGATTCTCGGGGTCCAAGCGGCCAAACGGGTGGATCCCAAGGCATCGTTTACCGCCAAGCTGGCCAAACTGAACGGGGTCAAGGCGGAGATCAAGGATGAAGCCTTGGCGGCCCAGTTGATGGATGAGCTCCAGCGGCGGGAATTGCGTGTGTCGGACATCCTCCGGAAGGAAATCAGGAAAAATGCGCCACCGCCGTTCATCACCAGCAGCCTGCAGCAGGCGGCCAGCGGAGCCTTGGGATTTTCCCCTTCGAGGACGATGCGGATTGCACAAAAGCTGTACGAGGGCGTGGATCTTGGCCATGGTGCGGCATCCGGATTGATTACCTACATGCGGACGGACTCCTTCACCATTGCGCAGGAGGCACGCGAGCAGGCGAAGGAATACATCCTGCGTGAACACGGGCCGGACTTCCTGCCCGCCACGCCCAATGTGTATCGGAACCGGTCGAGTGCCCAGGAAGCGCACGAAGCCATCCGGCCAACGGATCCCTCCCGTGCACCGAAGGCCTTGAAGGAGATTCTGGATCGGGATGATTGGCGCCTGTATGATTTGATCTGGCGCCGGTTCATGGCCAGCCAGATGGCGCCCGCCCGCATTGCGCAGCGCACGGCGGAAATCGAGGCGGTGGGAGCGGGTGCGGACACCTTCTTGTTCCGCGCCACATCCTCCGAGCTGGTGTTTCCGGGCTTCATGCGTGTTTCCGGTTTGGAAAAGCGGAAAAAAGAAGAAGCGGAAAACAACGAGGGGGATGAAGTGGAGAGCCTACCGCCTCTTGAAAAAGGCGAAGGTCTGGATGTGCTGGAATGGCTCAATGACCGGAAGGAAACCCAGCCGCCGCCGCGTTTCACGGAAGCCTCGCTGGTGAAGGTGTTGGAGGAAAACGGCGTCGGACGGCCTAGCACCTATGCCCAGATTATCTCCACCTTGCTGGATCGGAAGTATGTCGACCGAGAGAAGCGGACGCTGTTTCCCACGGACCTAGGCATGAAGGTCTGCGATTTTCTGCTCGCCAATCTGGATGCCCTTTTCGATGTCCAGTTTACGGCCGGAATGGAGGAGCAGCTGGATCAGATTGAAGAAGGCCGTGTGACATGGACGGACATGCTGTCCGCCTTTTATGACAAATTCCAGCATTGGATGACAGTCCTGCGGGGACCGGATGCCGATGTTCATGCCGTAGAAAAAATGCTGGCGGCGTTGCTTGAGGTGAAGAAATGGCAGCCGCCGATGAAACGCGGGGAAAAAACCGTGTATAGCGATGAAAAATTCGTTCACTCCATTCAACGCCAATTCACGGAAAAGAAGCGCTCGATTTCCAGCCGCCAGCAGGACGCGTTGGTCAAGCTTCTTTTCCGTTACAAGGACCAGATTCCAGGCGTGGACGAGCTGATTGCCGAGCTGAAGCTGGAAGCGCCGGTCAAAGCCTTGCCGTCGGAGCCCCCGAGGGAGGAGACGGTTGCCAAGCTGGCCCTGCTTGAGCCGATCACCTTCGATCCACCACGTAAATTTGGGAAAAAGGTGTATGATGATCGTGAATTCTGTGAATCCTTGCGCAACCAAGTGAATCGCGGCAGGCGGTTGTCGCTGGCTCAAATTGCATATCTGGACAAGATCCTGCAGAAATATGCCGCCCAGATTCCCGATTTTGGGCAGAAGATGGAAGCGTTGGGCGTAAATACGACGGCGGAAGCGCCCCAAATGGAAAATCTGGACCCTCTCTTGGCCTTGTTTGATTCGGTGCGGGAATGGCGTCCAGCCACCAAACGGAAGGGCCGTTCCTGGGATGATCGTGAATTCCTAGCCTCATTGAAAGAGCAGTATGCCCAGCGTAGCCAGCTTTCCTTTAAACAGGTGAATGCGCTGAAACGGTTGGCGGGAACGTATGCCTCCCAGATTCCGGGATATGCGGAACGGGCGGAGGACTACGGTCTTCCTGCGCCGCGGGAACCCCAAAAAACGGCGAAGGACGATCCAAAGGAATAGGCGGCGATGGCGGTGTCCTCCATTCTGGAAACAGGCTGGATGGATGATCCGGCTATTGCCCAGTTTGTCCGCCACCTGCGCGCAGAGCGGAATGCCTCCGACCATACGTTGGCGGCGTATCTCGCGGATATCCGGCAATTCACCCTTCAACTGTGGGGAGAGGGCGTCCAGCCGCCGTTTCCATGGAAATCGCCGGATCGATTTGCCGCCCGTCGTTTTCTGGCATCCTTTCAAAAGGCGGGCCGGGCTTCCACCACGGCCCGGCGGAAGATGTCGAGCCTCCGCTCCTTTTTCCGTTTCATGGTTCGAGAAGGATGGGTGAAAACGAATCCCTTCGTCAATCTGCAACAGCCGAAAACCCGGCGGCATCTGCCGGCGGTTTTATCCCGGGAGGACGTGCTCCGCCTCTTGGACGCTCCCGGCCGACTACGCCGCCAGGAGCTTCGGCGGAAAACGACCGCCTCCCGTACGGCTGATTTTGCTGATTATGTCGCTTTGCGCGACACAGCAATCCTGGAAATGCTCTACAGCACCGGCATGCGGATCGCCGAGCTCTGTAGCTTGACCGACGCCCGCCTGGATTTGATTTCCGGCACGGCATTGGTCCGGGGCAAAGGGAAGAAAGAACGGTTGTGCCCCATTGGGCGTCCGGCGGCCGAAGCGTTGCAAGTGGCATTGGACGCCCGTGACGGCACGGCCGCTCGGCTGGGCATGGGGCGGGTAACGGCCCTGTTCATGAACAAAAACGGCGGTGCGCTGACGCCGCGTTCCGTGGAGCGCGCATTTAAAAAATATCTGGCGGAGGCCGGGCTTTCCCCCACGGTGACGCCGCACGTCATGCGGCACAGCTTTGCCACCCATCTGCTGGATGCGGGAGCGGATTTGAGGAGTGTGCAGGAGTTGCTCGGCCATGCCTCGCTGTCCACCACGCAGATCTATACCCATGTGAGCATTGAGCGCCTCAAGGAGGAGTATCAGCATGCCCATCCCCGTGCAGGAGGATAGAAGGCGGGCCGGGTGCGCCGCCGCGATGGTTTCACTTTGCGCCGGAGCAGGAAAACGGATAAGCTTTCCGTATGGGCATCGAATGGATGAAGGAGACCCGGAGTGAAGAAACAGGCTTATGTCGTGATGGCGGATGGATCGGAGGAAATGGAAACCGTGATTGTCGTGGATGTCCTGCGTCGAGGCGGCATTGATGTGTGCGTGGCCGGTATCGGAGGGGGACGCATCCTCACGTCCTCGCGGGGGGTGCGAATTGTGCCGGATGAAGCATGGAATTCGGAAGCCGCCAAACAGGCGGATGCGTTGGTGATTCCCGGAGGCGCTGCAGGGGTGGACGTACTTCGGATGGATGAAGGCGTGAAGCAGGTGGTGGGGGAGCGGATGTTCATGGAGAGTTGGGTGGCTTCCATTTGTGCGGGACCGCTGGTGCTGCACGATGCCGGTGTATTGAAAGGGAGGCGTTTCACCTCTTATCCTTCCGTTCGGAATGAGTTCTCCGAAGGAACCTGGGTGGATGAGCGGGTGGTCCGGGATGGTCGGCTGATCACCAGCCAGGGCCCAGGCACAGCCTTTGATTTCGCCTTGGCCCTGCTGGAGGTCCTCGCCGATGCAGGGACGGCCGCTCAGGTGGCTGCCGACATGCTTTGGAACCGATAAGGCGGAAAGGCGACAATGGTGCAGGACTACGGCGTATATCCACTATTGGAGCGGGTGGTTGTTCCCTTGGAGGCCGGTGACTTGCCCGTTCCGCCTTTTGTGGATTGCTTCATCCATGATGCGGAAGAACGTGCAGAAATGTATGGCGCAAGCGCCGGAAATGGACGCTTTCTTCCGGGAGATTACCGGTATGCTTTTCAACTGTTGCAGTGGCTCCTGCGGAGCCGGATGAGGAAAAAGGGAGATGCTTTTCTGGAATGGGGAAGCGGGCAGGGGATGGTGACCATCCTGGCCACGATTCTGGGCTACACGGCGTTGGGGGTGGAAGTGGATGAGAACCTAGTGATGGAGTCCCGCCTGCTGGCCGCCCGCTATGACACTTTGGCCAAATTCGAGCATGGCACCTATGATGAGCGTGTGCCCGACTTGGATGTGTTTACGGCAGAAAACCAAGATGTGGTGTATGTCTATCCATGGCCGGGGGAGGAGGCATTCTTTCTGCAGCTTTTTGAAGAAACGGCTCCCGCCGGTGCTTACCTGATGATGTGCCTGGGTCCGGAGGACATCCGCCTTTACCGCAAGGAAAAGGAATAGAGCATGCGGATTCTGGTGCATGTCTGCTGCGCCCATTGCCTGGGCAAGCTGTTGGCCGGATTGGCCGACGGGCCGGAGGCATACGAGCCGGTTCTCTATTGGGACAATCCAAACATCCATCCCTTGATTGAATACCGCCGCCGGTTGAAGGCGGTGAAAATGCTGGCGGAACGTGCCGCGCTTCCCCTGATTGCGGAGGAAGGATATGGGTTGGTTGACTTTTGCCGGGCCGTGCATGGAAGGGAGGAGGCGCCGCTACGGTGCGTGCAATGCTATATCCTCAGGATGGGGCGTGCGGCGGCGGCGGCGGACAGGGAAGGCTGTTCGGTGTATACCTCCACATTGGTGACGAGCTGCCACCAGGACCATCGGTTGATTCGGGAAGCGGGGGATATGGCGGGACACGCCTCCGGCGTGGCCTTTTTATACCGGGATTGGCGGGAGACGCAAGCCGATCCGGCTTTAACCGGCATGCTGTATCATCAGCAGTACTGCGGGTGTATATTCAGCGAATATGATCGCTTTAAGGATACCACAACGCATCTATGGCCGCCGCCCGTCGTTCGGGCCTCTGAAGGCGTCAAGCCGCTTCCGCGGGAGCGGCGCTAGGGAGCCGGACCACCATGGTGGTGCCTCGGCCCAAAATGCTCTCTGCTTGAATGGTTCCGCCGTGGGCTTCCACGATGGCTTTGCAGATCGACAGGCCTAGGCCGACGTGGCCGTCGTGGGGACCGGAATGGGAGGCCCGGTAGAAACGTTCGAAAATGTGCGGCAGGGCCTCGGGGGGAATGCCCACGCCGGAATCCGCCACCGTAACGACCACCTCGTCGTGCGTTTTCTTGGCGGTGATCTGGACGCTTCCTCCGGGATGGCTGTAGGTGATGGCATTGGAAATCAAATTGATGAAAACACGTGTGAGCTGCTCCGGATAGCAGAGGACGCAGAGGGATTTCCCATCCGGGAAGATGTGGATCTGATGGTCTTGGGCGGCCTGTTGAAGCATATCCACACTTTCCTGGATGAGGCCGCAGAGATCCACCGTGGCCATGTCGGAGGCCCGCGAGCGTGAATCCAGCTGGGCCAGTTCCAGCAACGACTCGAAAAGCCGCCGCATTTTTTGAGCGGACTCTTCACAGGAGCGGATGGTTTCTTGATATTCCTCTGCGGATCGTTCACGTCGGAGGGCCATTTGGGCCTCGGAAATAATCACGGCGAGCGGGGTGCGCAATTCATGGGCGGCATCCGCTGTAAATTGCTTTTGACGTGTGAGGGCATCATCCAGCCGGGAAAACGTATGGTTGAGCACATCCGCCAAAGGAACGAACTCGGTATCCATTTTTTCCGTGGGGATTCGTTCGGAAAGAGTCCCCTCAGCAATCTGTTTGGCGGTGTCGCGGATATTGCGGACGGATTTCAGAGTCGGATAAATGCTTAGATGGCCGCCCCCAATGCCGATCAGAAGAATGATACCGCTGATCAGGACCAGCATTCCCAGGAAGCGATGCAGACCGGCCAGAGCCGCCGACATATTTGTGGCGACCCAAATGAAGTTGCCCAATTCTGTGAAATGATATGCCACCCGCCACTGGCCGTGCATGCTGTAGCGGATGAACATGTCAAAACGGGTCTGTTTTGGCGGTCGGAAGGCTACGGCGTTGGGAGAGGAGAGGGTCAGGATGCTCCCGTTCCTGCCGAGAATGCCGAAGAGGTTGGCCGCATCGTCTGCAAAAACTCGCATGACATTCTCGGGCAGCTGGATGCGATTCGCCTCGGGCAGCGATGGGGCGGTCGGGTTTTTCTCTTCCTGATGGGTTCCCGCGTCACCACTTTCCCGTAAGGAGGGAGGAAGCGTCACAAATTCTTCGTGCCGATACTGGGTTTCAACGGCGGCTGCCCGAAAGGCCCTTATCACCAGATGGAGATGCTTCTCAAGCTGGTTGTCAACTTGGGTAATGATGTGGATCTTTTGGAGCTGGTAGGCAGTGGCGCCTAGCCCAGCAACCAAAAGAATCAGTAAAAATCCGAACCAGAGGTGTAAGCGACGCTGGAGGGATTTAACGGCCACATTTATCCCTCAATGGAATATCCGTGGCCGCGACGGGTGGTGATGAAATCCACATCCAGTTTTTTGCGGATATTGTAGATATGAACATCCAGCAGATTCGACGTGGTGTCTTCCTGATCATCGAACACGTGTTCATACAACTCGGTGCGGGTGACGACCTTGTTGTGGTGGTGGGCGAGGTATTCCAAAATCATGTATTCCTTGCCCGTCAGGGGAATACGTTTTCCTTTCACATTCACCGTGCGCGACAGGGTATCCAAGACGATTGGCCCGATGGTCAATTTCGGAACGGGCTCGTTCGCCGCCCGGCGGATGACGGAACGCACGCGCGAAAACAGCTCGGTGAGGTTGAAAGGTTTGATCAGATAATCATCCGCCCCGTTGTCCAATCCGCGGACGCGGTCCTGCGTGGTATCTTTGGCGCTCAGGAAAATGACAGGGGTTTTTTTGGTCTTGCGCAGTTTGTTCAGCACCTCCCAGCCATCTATGCCGGGAAGCATAATGTCCAGAATGATGACGTCGTAGTTGGTAAACTGTGCCTTGTACAATCCATCGTCCCCGTCCTTGGCGGTGTCCACCGCATAGCCTTCTTCCTTCAAGGCTTTGGACAGGGTTTTCAACAGCTTGGGTTCGTCCTCAACAAGCAGAACTCTCATAATTTTATCCTTTCTTATCCATGGTTGCCGACAAATTATTAAATGTGCACTGAGACCCGTATGAAGACGACGGGCAATCTAATTATCCTCCAAAATCAGGATTTTGCAAGAGGCTCCATCTCAATTTCTTCCATGGCGTCCGGCAGGTCAGCGGCTGCCGGCGTCTGGCGTGTGTGGGAAGTAGGAATGGCGTCCATAGAAGGGCCGTTCATGTTCGCAGCAGGTGGAGGTTCCGCCATGCGTTGCGGTTGAGCCATCTGCCGCAGGGATTTCTGGAAGGCGGCGATATCCGCCAGACGGAAACGGAACCGGCTCATGAATGCGTTGTTTTCCCGATAGCCATATCCATCCAGAGAGCCGGGGCTGGCTGGAAGATAAGCGCTAAAATCCGGAACATTCAGCATGCCAAGGAATTTCGAATAACTTCTGGCGGCTTCAAACAAATCCATGTGCATCACAAAAAATCGATTGTCCTCTGGAGAAGGGAAGAAGGCCTTCCAGGAAGCGAGGTTTTCCACCGGGGTGAATTTTTCATCTAGGAGGTGGTCCAGAACCTGATTCATCAGGTTGCTCTCACCGATGCTGAAGACGGCTCCTGTGGGCAGATAGGCGATCTCACCTTGCAGATTGGTGGGGAATCCGGCAGGGATGGGGGCGTCCCCCGTTTCAGGAAGTTGAATAGAAAGCCTCAGGGCTTCAATCGGGATGTCCTGATATTGCCGTGGCTCGTCCAGGTCCAAGGCAAAAGTTGGCATTTCTCCTTCCAAGCCTCCGGCGATGGAGGGGACCATGGCCTCCGTAAAGAAGCTCGGCAGTTGCTGGATGAGGTGGCTGAAGCGGGTGCTGTCTTTCAACCCGATGTAGTGCACAAACCGGATGGGCTCACCGGGAAGGGGAGGGAAAAAGGCGAATCCACTATGCCCGTCATCCAGCTCCTCCACGTTCTTCAGAAAGGCCAGATAATTCTGATAAAATTCAGGATTCCCTTCTTTGGGGCTCATCCCGGAGAGAGCACGTAGCATGGCGAAATAGGATTCGTCGAGGTAGCGGGGCTCGCCGGCATGTAGGGTCTGCACCCAGAAGGCGCCCGGCAGGTTGACGGCCGCCATTTGTTCGGAAGGCTCCTGCACCGAGGCCATCCATTTCGCCAGCGTGCTTTCCGGGAGGGCCTCCATCCGGACATGAAAATTGAGGTGTTCATCGGCAATGCCCAGGCCCAGAACGCCGGTTTTCAGCTGCTTCAGGAGGCGAAGATACCAATGGAAATAGGATTGCATGCCTTCAGCCATTTTCGCTCCGCTCTGGGCGCCCGACATTTTTTCAAAAACCGCTGGCAATGCCGACTCCAGCAGATCGGCAACGACGGAATAGTTGATCTGCATGACAACGACTCCTTCCGCCGGCAGGATCGGAGGTAGGTCGCTGAGAATTCGTTCCACCTGGCGGATATCGGTGGTGGAGGCGCCGATGATGAGCTGATCGCCATAGGAAAGGGCATAGACAGAATTCATCCCCCAGAGTCCAGGGCCTTGCTGGTTTTGGAAATGACGGACGCCATCCGCTGTTTCCGACACATGGACCCAACCCATCTGTTCCCAATCGGAAAGATAATCCGGATGGCCTGCCATGTTGGGAAGCAAAAGCACAACGGTTTGGGTGGCGAGGCCCTGGCTCAACATCACAACCCGAATGGTTTCATCTCCGGCCAGTCCGCCTCCAGGGAAGGAGCCAAACGCCCTGTATGCTACTCTGGAATATAAATCCTTAGCATTGGGATTGCCCAGCGCGGTGGAAAGCTCTGCCGCGGCTTCCACCAGATTGTCCAGCCCCCGGATTTCCAGAATGCCCAAAACCGTTGGGGAACCCTCCATTGCGGTTGCAAAAAAGGGATGGCTACACAAAGCGGCGGCCAAGAGAAGTAAAATAGTCCAATTTTTCATGATCTCTCCGGTGGGGTACAGACAAATACGCGGCTGAAATTATACGAGGAGAACAAAAAAAGAGAAGAAAAAATATCCACAACCCTCCGGCGGGAAAGTCGGAAGTGGATTTTTCCTTTTCGCGCAGATTCGACGGAAATGTCTCTTGCAAAGGGGGAGGGGACGTGATAGTTTCTCCCGAACAACTAGCTCCCGGCAAAATCCGGGGGCGTTAACGGAAGGAAGCTGGAAGAAAAATGAAAAAAGAAATCCATCCCAAGTATGAAGAAGCCACGATTTCCTGCGCCTGTGGGAATACGCTGAAGACCCGTTCCACGGTGAAGAGCATGAGCGTCAACACCTGCGCGGTCTGTCATCCCTATTTTACGGGTCAGGCGAAATTCATTGATACGGAGGGACGCGTGGACCGCTTCAATAAGCGGTATGCCCGCAAACCCGTTGAGAAAAAGTAGTTTTTCAGTACGGCGGGCCGGATGCTCCTTTCTGGGACGATCCGGCCCGTTTTGTATTTTCCGGTTGAAGGTTGTTTATGGAATTGGATCCCGCCTATTTTGAGCATGTCGCCTCCCGCTTGGAGGAATTGGAGCAGGCCATGTCGGCCCCCGGCGCCGCTTCCAACCCGTCCACCTTCAAAACCTTGGTACGGGAACACCAGCGCTTGCGCGATCTTTCCGCCGCTTCGGATGCGTACAACCGGTTACGGCGGATGCTGGAGGAGAACACCTCGTTGCTGGCCGATACGGCGGGTGATCCAGAGCTGGTGGAAATTGCCCGCATGGAAAAAGAGGAGCTGGAAGCCGCGCTGCCCAAAGCGGAGCGGAAGCTGATGGCATTGATGCTGCCGGCGGATCCTGACGACAGCCGAAACACCATTTTGGAAATCCGTGCCGGCACCGGTGGTGAAGAGGCGGCTTTATTCGCGGGGGATTTGTACCGGATGTATGCCCGGCTTGCCGATTCTAAGGGGTGGAAGACGGGGGTGCTGGATGCCTCTTCTTCCGAACGCGGCGGTTTCAAGGAAATCATCTTTTCCGTGGAGGGAACGGATGTCTATAAAACCCTCCGCTACGAAAGTGGGGGGCACCGCGTGCAGCGGGTGCCCGAAACCGAGGCCCAGGGCCGTATCCACACATCCGCCGCAACGGTTGCCGTTTTGCCGGAAGTGGAGGAAATCAGCGAGGTGGAGATCAAGCCCGAAGAGCTACGCATTGATTTGTTCTGCGCCTCCGGCCCCGGAGGGCAGAAAGTGAACAAAACCGAGTCGGCCATTCGGATCACCCACCTGCCGACTGGTTTGGTGGTGGCCTGTCAGGACGAGCGTAGCCAGAACCGAAACCGGGAGAAGGCCATGCGTGTGTTGGCCGCCCGCCTGCTGGACCTGCGGAAACAGCAGGACCACGATAAAATGGCCAGTGAGCGTAAGACGCAAATCGGGTCGGGAGACCGAAGCGAGCGAATCCGAACCTATAATTTTCCACAGAACCGGTTGACGGACCATCGCATCAACCTCACGCTGTATTCCCTAGATCAGGTGATGGAGGGAAAGTTGGACGACGTGATCGAAGCCTTGCAGGCTCGGGACATCGAGTTGCGCCTAGCGGCGCAAATGGGAAAGGCTTTTGCATGAGTTCCGCGCCGCGCACCTGGGGGGAACGCCTGGTGCAGGCCCGCCTTCGTTTGGGGCGTGCGGGGATTGAAGAAGCGGAAACCAAACTCCGGTGGCTTCAGGCGCATATTCTCCAGTGCGGTCTCTTGGATGGATTGCGGTACCATGCCGACATTCCGGCACCCGGCGAGGCGTTTGCCTTTGAAGCAGGCGTTTCCCGGTTGGAAAAGGACGAACCGGTGCAATATATCCTTGGGGAGACGGATTTTATGGGATTGCGCATTTTTTGCGATTCACGGGCGCTGATTCCCCGTCCGGAAACGGAGCTGCTGGTTCAATGTGCGCAAGACTGTGCAAAAGCCGTGCCGCCGCCTTGCCGGATGGTGGATGTTGGAACCGGAACCGGTTGCATTGCCTGCGCTCTGGCCAAACGCCTGCCCGGCGCGCAGGTGACGGCTGTGGATATCAGCCCGGATTCCTTGGCGCTGGCGCGCC
>JAISGX010000059.1 GCA_031262805.1 Verrucomicrobiota bacterium
CTTGATTCGGATGTTCCAACCAACCAAATTGCCTTTGCCCACGTGCTTCCTGACAACTATACAAATTATTTAAGCAGAGGAACACGCTTGCCGGCATTGGCGCTAAATCAGTTTCACAAAGCAACGGTGTGCGATATCATGGATATCTCATGGAGGAAGCCCAATGGCAGAATTTACACTCAAATTCACTGGCCCATTGATATTACGAGAAAAGAGTTTTATACAGGTCTTGAGGGCGGTGACTCTGGCTATCCGTTGTTTGTATTCCTATCCGGAAAAACAGTATTGTTAACCGTATGGTCTTCTGCGTATTTTGGGACTTCCGTCACAGCCTTCAAAGAGGACATCAATGAGATGATGACCGCGTTGGGCGGTGGCTATCAGTTAACAGAAATCAACCTTTCGGAATTTCGAGCGCTTGATGAATAATTCGGCAAGGAGATATATGAAAACACTAGTCTTTTCTTTTGTCTTGTGGGTGTTGACCAGCGTGTCATCGAAAGCGGTGCCCGTTGTTGAATGGAATACGGTTTATTTTTCGGACCAGTTTTTATTCTATACGGAGTTTCTATCTCCCGACTTTGGTGGCGCGAGCGTTGGTCCCGCGATTATCTGGGGAGCATTAACCATAGACGGGGAGGGATGGTGGGCTGAACTTGATGTGGAGACCGGAACGCTTGGAATCAGGAATCAATGGTTCATAATGGAATATGGTGATCTAATGGATGCCGTGTCGGTCGAGACCGCCGAGCCTTTCTCAATTATCTCAACCTCTGGTCTGGGGTTTTATTCTGCTCGGCTTGAGTATAATGAACCATTTTATCTGGGATTCCAATTGGACGACTTGGGGTTTGATCCGTATCCAGCTAAATATCAATATGGCTGGGTTGAATTATTCTTTGATGGCTACTCGGTAACCTATGTATCCAGTGCGACGGAGCGGACGGGAAAGGGGATCTATGTGGGCACCGGAATGGCGGTTCCCGAACCGGCGACGATTGGATTGCTATCCGTAGGTATATTGGGCTTGGCGTTGAGACGCATCCGTCGGAAGCCCATGGTTCAAGTATCTTAATGCACGTGCGCCCCCCAACCGAAGCCAATAGGGGGGAAGAGCATGGCAGAATCTGCGGCGAAAAACCCCGCGCCATGCTCTCCATGGTGGAGGGAATACGGCAACAGCGGACGCTTTTGCTTCATCATCGGATATACATACTAGACGCCTCCCCGGTGGACCGTGTGCGTGGCTGGACTCTTCTTGATGGCTGTAGTCCATTGCGCTACATTACTCTCGCGTTTCGGTTCGTCCCCCTGTAGGATCGATGAAGAAAGGGAAATACACCTCCGTTTTCCCGGCGGCTTGAGGCGCGAGATGCCAACATTCTCCTGCGCGCCGCATCCGGCAGATGTTCGAACGTCAGGGACGGAGAGGAACGAGGATGAGGAGGCCGAGCGCAAAGAGCGGATGGCGGGGCAGGGAAATTCTGATCCGGTAGTATCTCATTTTAATCAGCATTTCCTTGTTAAGTATGCGGGGAGATATTACGATCCATCGTATGCTCAACGGTTCAATACGTTGCAGGAATGGCAGGATGGTAGCCTTGCCGGAGTTGGAGTCCGCTATCCGCTAGTGGATGATGAATATTTCGAAGGTGGTCCACCCCGTCCCAATCATCTCGAAGTCCAGGAGGAAATTTATGAATAACAGATGCAGTATACGCGGTATCCTATGGACAGTGATCATATGGAGCATGGCGGGAGGACAGTGGAGCAAAGCCGAGTTGGTTGAGGCATTTCAGATCCTCCCCTTTTCCGTTGAAATACACCAGGCGGACCAAGTAGCGATACTTTATCAGCGTCCGGAGGAAGGAGATAGGTGGTTTATCGGGATTGTGTCAAATGGAGTATCCCCGGATGGATCATGTGCAGTATCTCCGCTGATTCAGTTGGGAGAACGGCAAGAAACGGTAGAAAATCGTAGCTATTGGCTCAGCTCCACCTCTTTCCCATTCGTGTGTCTTGAGCTGGTTCAGAGCAAGATGGTCCAACTTTTTTCCTATAAAATTTTTCCATTCTATTGCGCATCGGCTGAGCAGGTTGATATTTTTGAAAGACATCGATTGGTACGTGAAGGGATTATCAATGGCGTACCCTGGATGCTTGCACGGCCAAATCCATTCGATGTGGAGAAGATGATGTTGGCGAAATTTTGGCCGGATTTTAAATTTCGACAGTCAGACCTGCCCGATATGTCAGTCGCTTCCTTAGAGGGGATATGTTTAGCGGATAGCCCAAACGGTCCGGAAGTACACGGGATACTGAACGGAAAATACGCCTTCGTTCTGTCGATACAGATGGAAATTCCACGGCTGATTTACCCGGGCCATCTATCCCTTGAGTTGCTGGAGCCAGATGGTGGTTCCGGAAGTGGCGCGGTAGAGGATGGCGTCACGAACAGGGCCCTAATCAAAAGTAAGGGCCTTGAGTGAATTTCGGTGTAGAGTGCCTCCGAGGAAAGCGAATAAAGGAAAGGCGGCGGATAGATTCCATCAATATTGACGCCGGGGGATCGAAACATCGAGTATGGCCTGGCACATACCTTGAACCCGAATTTTGATGCCATTTGGCGAATTTGTCCTTAGTCTAGGCGGACACCGGGGGAGGAGATAGCCGCGCCGAGGGCCTTGCGCGGCGGTATGGAAGATGGCGGGCTTAGCCCATCAGTTCGCGCAGGGTGGGCATATCCGAGACGTCATAGCGTTTCTTGAAGGCTTCGATTTCTTCGGGACTGTGTTGTTCGGGATCCAGCACCATGGCTTCGGCGGGGAAGGGACGCTTGTTTTCGATTTTGACGTCGATCACCACCGGCACGTCGCTTCGGGCGGCCTGGTCGAAAACGTCCTTCAACTGGTCGCGCCGGGTGATGGTGAAGCCTTTGGCGCCCATGGCTTCTCCAATTTTGGCGTAGTCGGTGTCTTCCAGCAGGACGCCGTATTTGATGGTGTTGGTGTCTTCCTGTTCGGCTTCGATGAAGCCGAGGGAATTGTTCGAGAAAACGATGTTGATGATGGGGAGCTTGTATTTCACTTGGGTGAGCACGTCTTGCATGACCATGGCGAAGGCGCCGTCGCCGTTGAGGGTGAAGACCTGGCGGTCCGGATGGCTGAGCCGGGCGGCGATGCCGCCGGGGATGCCGTAGCCCATGGTGGCGAACCAGCCGGAGGTGGTGAACTGCTGGCCGCCGCCATTCATGTTCAGCAGACGGATGGCGTGGATGGTGGTGTTGCCGACATCGGTGATGAAGATGGCGTCTTTAGCGGCGATGCGGTTGATTTCCTTAAAGACGGGTTCCACACGCATGGGGACATCGTTGCTGTCTTCAAAGCTCCGGAGCCAGTTCCGCCAGTTGTGTATGTTTTTCCGGTTGGCTTTCAGAAAGGCGGTGGTGGGCTTCTTTTGGCCCATCCGGACCATCTGCTTCATGGTTTCCTTGGCGTCGCCGAGAATGGCGACATCGGTCTGGTGGCGTCGGCCGAGCTTGGAGGAATCGATGTCCACCTGGATGAATTTGGCGGTCTTGGGGAAGAAGTGGCGGGCGAAGGGGAAGTTGCTACCCATGAAGACGATGAGGTCCGCCGCCTGGAGGGCTTCGTTGGCGGGCTTGGTGGAGACGCGTGCGGCCATGCCCAGGAAGTCGGGCGCATCGTCCGGGACAATGCCTTTGGCCAGGACGGAGGCCACGATGGGCATGGAAAAATGGTCCGAGAGGGCAAGGATTTCCTCCTTGGCACCGGCGGTTCCCTGGCCGATGTAGAGCACCGGGCGTTTGGCCTGCTCGATCAGGCGGACGGCGGCTTCCACGTCCTGGGCGGCGGGCATGAGGAGGCCGGAGCGGTGGTTTTCGGCGGTGGAGATGAAGGTGTCGGGGATTTCAGCGAAACCGTAATCGACGGGCAGGGTGACGACGGCGACGCCTTTGAATTCATAGGCCCGCCGGATGGCTTCGTCCACCACGTGCGGGAGGCTTTCGGGGGTCATGACGGTGCGGTTGTAGATGCTGACATCGGCGAGCATCGGGTTTTCGTTCAATTCTTGAAAAGAATCGTAGTTCATGGCGGTGGAGGCGACCTGGCCGATCAGGGCGAGGACAGGCACATGGTCCATTCGGGCATCGTAGAGCCCGTTGAACAGATGGGTGGCACCGGGACCGGCGGATCCGAAGCAGACGCCGATTTTGCCGGTTAATTTGGCGTCGGCGGCGGCGGCGATGGCTCCGGTTTCTTCGTGCCGCACCTGGATGTAGCGGATGTTCCGGCGGAGGTCGTACAGGGCGTCCATCGTGGAGTTGAAGGAGCCTCCGGGAATGCCGTAGAGATGGTCCACGCCCCAGCTTTCCAATACCTTCGCCATTGCCGAAGCGGCTTTTATCATTTTGGCCATCTCACCCTTCTTTCTCTTTTCGCCGAAGCGGCGAAAAACAGTTGTATGTCTTTATCAAATCTTAATAATAGAGACCGTGAAGGCAAAGACAAGCCCAATTTTCGTTGGCGCGGCGGGACGGGGGGGCTGGAAAAGTGTTTGGCCGCTTTGTCCGATATGGCATACTGAGCGAATCAACCTTTTTGGAGAAACTGGATTTGGCGGCAAAAAAGAAAAACCAACGGCGGCGCATCCGTCCGCGAGAACATGTGCTGAAGGCGGCGGCCCGGGCGGTGGTGCGCCGCCGCACCCGTCGCCGCCGGGTGGCGTCGGCCATCGGTGTGGCGGTGGGTTTGGCGTCGTTGGTGGTGCTGGCGGGTTGGGGCGGGCGACTGGCCTGGAGGAAGCTGTTCACCGAAAATGAGTTTTTCCAAATCCGGCAGGTGGAGATCACAACGGACGGGACGCTGGGCACGGCGATGATCCAGGAGTTTGCCGGGGTGCAGGCGGGGGAGAACCTCTTTGCGGTCCGTCCGAATGCCATCCGCGACCAATTGCTTTCCGTGGCGGTGATTGCCAATGCCCAGGTGGGACGGCGGTTGCCGGACACGTTGATCATCGAAATTTCCGAACGCGTGGCGGTGGCCCGGCTGGGACGGCCGGGGGCGGGCAGCTCCCTAGCGGTGGATGCCACGGGGCATGTGCTGGGGCCCGGCTCGGTCCGGGCGGGGCTGCCGGTGATTTTGGGCGTGCGGGATGCGGGGCTACGGCCGGGCAACGTGGTGCGCGATCCCATGCTGGGGGAGGCGCTGGTGGTGTTGGAGCTGTGCAACCAGGCGCTCCTGCGGCGGGAACTTTCGGTGCTGACGGTTGATGTGGGGGATGAGGATTTGATCTGCGTGGGGCTACGCTCGGGCGAAGAGGTGCTGTTGTCTCGCGACAAGGTGGAGGAGAAGCTGAGGCAGTTGCCGATCATCATGGCGGTGGCACGGAGCAAGGGGCTGAACCTAGCGGTGTATGACATGACGGTGGACCATAATTATGTAGGCCGTCCAGCGGCTACGGGCGAGGGGAGCCGCTAGCGCGGATGCGGGATGGAAAGGATGGATGGATGATGAATATGGAGCCGATTGTGGCGTTGGAAATCGGGACGAGCCATGTCCGTGTGTTTGTCGGCGAGGCCCGGGAAGACGACGGGTTGATGATTACGGCGGTGGGCAGCTCTCCCAGCAGCGGCATGCGCAAGGGTGAGCTGTTCCATTATGACAGCGTGACGTCGTGCATTGAAACGGCGCTGCGGCAGGCGGAGGAGGCGGCGGACATCGTCATCAACGAGGTGTATTTGACGATGTCGGGCTCCCAGATTGAGAGCCTGCCCAGCCGAGGGGAAATGCCGGTGGATGGGGAGATCGGCCAAGACCATGTGGAGCATGTGCTGAAGCTGGCGAAGGAGGTGGCTCTGCCGGCGGACCGCCAGATCCTGCACAGCATCGTGGGGCAGTACAGCGTGGATGGGTTGCAGGGGGTGATGCCGGTGGGCATGGTGGGGGAGATGCTGGCGGTGGATGTGCTGATTGTGCACGGCATTCATTCGCGCATGTTGAATTTGATCCGTGCGGTGAAGTCGCTGAAGCTGGATGTGAAGGACCTGCTCTTCAGCGGGTTGTGTTCGGCGATGGCGGTGCTGTCGGCGGAACAGAAGTTGCAGGGGGCGCTGGTGATCGACCTAGGCGGAGGCACGACGGATTATGTGGTGTATGCTCAGGCACGCATTGCGGATGCGGGTGTGATCGGTGTGGGCGGGGACCATGTGACCAATGACATCGCCCGGGCGTTCCGGTTGTCCACTCAGGAGGCGGAGCAGGTGAAGCTCCGGCATGGGGATGCCTTGATCAGTGCGGCGGGCCGCACCCGGCGCCTGCCGTTGTCGGCGGTGCCGGGCGAGGCGGCGCGGGCCATCAAGTTGCGGGATCTGCAGACGGTGATTCATGAGCGCATGGATGAGATGTTCGGGTTGATTCGCTCGCGGCTGCAGGAGCAGAATCTGTTGCACCAGCTGGGTGCGGGCGTGGTGCTGACGGGCGGCGGCGCGCATATGGCAAACCTCGCGCATCTGGCGGAAAAGGTGTTTGGCCTGCCGTGCGAGGTGGGCGTGCCCCGGAATGTGTGCGGCATGGCGGCCAATCTGGCGTTGCCGAAATATGCCACGGGCATCGGGGCGTTGTTGTGCGGCTATAAGAGCGCCCGGATGCAGGCGGAACAGGCCCGCAGCATCTGGCGGAAAGTGGGCCATTGGTTTGGTGTGGGCGGATTGGAGCGTGGAGGATGGCGGTGAATGCAGAACGGATGAGGGCGGACGGCAAGGACGACCGGTGCCGCATTCTGGTGGCGGGCGTGGGTGGCGGCGCCTGTAGCATGCTGGAGCGCACGCTGGAGCATTGGCCGAACCCGCCGGAGGTGGCGGCGGTCAATACGGATGCGCGTGCCTTGGCCGAATGCCACATGGAGCTGAAGGTGATGATCGGCCGGACGGTGACGAAGGGCATGGGGGCGGGGGCCGATGCGGAGTTGGGCCGCCTGGCGGCCAACGAGGACTTGGATGCACTCCGCACCTTGGTGGCGAATTATGATTTGCTACTGCTGGTGGCGGGATTGGGCGGCGGCACGGGAACCGGTGCGGCGCCGATCTTGGCGCGCATGGCCCGTGAGGAGGGTTTGCTGACGCTGGCCTATGTGACGACGCCGTTTGAATTCGAGGGGATCCGCCGCCAGGAGCAGGCGCAGGCGGGGCTGACGGCGTTGAAGGCGCACGCGGACACCGTGATTTGCCTGCCCAACCAGCGCCTGCATGCCATGCTGCCGGAGGGTACGCCGTTGATGGAGGCGTTTTCATTTGTGGACCGGATGATGGCGGCGGGCATCCGCGGCCTGTGGACGTTGATTGCCCGCGACAATATGTTGAATCTGGATTTTTCCGATGTGCAGAGCCTAGTGGAGAACAGCGGCAACGAGTGTTGTTTCGGATATGGTGAGGGAGAGGGAGTGGGTAAGGCGGAAGAGGCGCTCCAGACATTGCTGGAGGGGCCCATGCTTGAAAAAGGACGGGTGATTGCCAACTCCGGCGCCATGATCCTGAATGTGGCGGGCGGTCCGGATTTGTCGCTGTCGGAACTGGAGAGAATCCACCGCCGCTTCAAAGAGGTGGCCCGGCCCGGCGCACGGATTTCCATGGGGGCGGCGGTCCTGCCGGATTGGGAGGGCCGTCTGGCTTTGACGGTGCTGGCGGCGGAGCATTGGATGCCGAGCCCGCGTAACGAGGCGGCCCCGGAAAAGAGGCGCGACACGCTGTTCGACGACGCCAAGATCCCGTCGGAGGAACGCGCCCGACGCTCCCGCAGGGGGGGGCGGCAATCGGAGCTTCCGCTGGCGGCTCTGCCGAGTGAGCGGGGCCGCTTCCAGAATGTGGCGCCGACCATTTACAACGGCGAGGATCTGGACATTCCCACCTATATGCGCCATGGGGTCCGCATTCCGACCTGAACCGGCGCGAACCCTGCGGGGGATTCTTGAGCTTGTGACACTAGGTGTGAACGGAGAATTGTTTGAGACGAAAGACGGAGAAGAGTTGAAAATGAAGATTACAGAGATGTTTGGGGAGGAATATGCTTTTGACAGGAATATGGGTGCAGAAAAATGTGACCCAGGCATGTACATTGATGAGGTGCTTGGGGTGTATGGGGGCGCGGCATGAAAATCCTCCTGGCGAACAAGTTCCATTACCCGCGTGGCGGAGACTGCATCCATTCGATGGGCCTCGAAAAGCTTCTGCGCGACGCAGGGCACGAGGTGGCGTTCTTTGCGAGCAAGCATCCGCAGAATGTGGCGAGCGAGTGGCAGAGTTACTGGGTGAGCGAGTTCAGCAAAAAGAAAATTCTGCGCCCGTTCGGGGACAGCGAAACCAGGCGGAAGTTTACTCGTTTGCTAAACGACTTTAAGCCCGATGTGGTTCACCTGCACAACATCCATACGCAGATTTCGCCCGTGGTGGCCGAGCTTGCGCACGAGCGCGGAATCCGCGTGGTGTGGACCTTGCACGACTACAAGCTGGTGTGCCCGGATTATCTTTGCTACACGCACGGCAAGCCGTGCGAAAAGTGCATCACGGGCGACAAGAGTTTTTGCCGCAAAAACAGGTGCATGAAGGGCAGCTTTTTGCAGAGCCTCGTGGCGCAGAAGGAGGCCGAGTGTTGGAACCGGGAACGCCTGGAAGCGTGCGTGGATGCGTTCATTTGCCCGAGCGAGTTTATGAAGCGTAAGATGTTGCAGGGCGGTTTTGAGGAAAAGAAATTGCATGTGATGCACAATTTTGTCGTTCCCTTCGACTACGCTCAGGGAGCGATGGACATTTCGGGCATTGAGCGAAGTCGAAATGCCCGTGACTACTACGCCTACATTGGCCGCCTGTCCGAAGAAAAAGGAATCCGCACATTGTTGCGGGTTGCAGCGAAGTTAAGTTATAAGTTAAAAGTTCTTGGTGCAGGGCCGTTAGAAAGCGAATTGAAGGCTCTGTATACGGACAAGCCACAGATTGAATTTTTGGGGCATTGCAACAGGGAGGCCGTGATACGTGAGATGGTGGGGGCGAGGTTCACGGTGGTGCCGAGCGAGTGGTATGAAGTTTTTGGCCTTTCCGTTGTAGAGTCTATGAGCGTTGGAACGCCTGTGCTGGCGGCAAAGATGGGCGGGATTCCTGAACTTGTGGCGCCAGGCGTGAACGGGGAACTGTTTGAGGCGGGGGATGAGGATGGATTGGGAATGAAGATTACGGAGATGTTTGAAAAAGAATATGGGTTTGAGGGGAAATTGGTTGCGGAGAGGTTTAGCCCAAGCAAATACCTTGAGGGGGTGCTTGGAGTGTATGGGGGTGCGGCATGAAAACAAAAACCTGCTTTCAGCTTATAAAAATGGATGGGGCAAGGCGCTTCTAGCGGCTAGGCGGAGCGAAAAACCAGCAGGCGGCCATTGTGGCGCAGGGTGTGCAGGGGGGTTTGATAAAGGGCGCTCAGGCGCTCGCCGGTCATGACCTCGCCGGTGGGGCCTTCGGCCAGAAGGCTTCCGCCCTGTAGCAGGGCGACGTGCGAGGCCAGCTCGGCGGCGAGCGAGGGGTCGTGGGTGGTGAACAGCAGGGTGGCGCCCCGGCGGTGCAACCGTTTCAGGATGGCGACCACGTTGGCGGTGTTGGCGGGGTCTAGGGCGCTGGTGGGTTCGTCCAGCAGCAAAATGGGGGTCTGCTGGGCAATGGCGCGCGCCAGCAGTAACAGCTGGTGCTCCCCTCCGCTGAGCGACATGACGGAGCGTTCCGCGAGGGGCGAGAGGCCAACTTCTTCGAGGGCTTGGTAGGAAACGGCCACATCCCCACGACTCGGCAGGCCGAGCGCGCCGAGGCGGGGAGCTCGGCCGAACAGAACATAATCCACCACGGAGAAGGCGAACTGGGATTGCTCCTCCTGCGGCACCAGGGCCATCAGGCGGCCGAGTTCCGCAGCACTGTGATCGGCGAGGGGCCGGTCCATCAGGCGGATGGTTCCGGCGTCCGGTTTTTTCCAGCGCAGGATCAGGTCCATGAGGGTGCTTTTGCCAGCTCCGTTGGGGCCGAGCAGGGCCATGGCGGCGCCTTCGGGAATGTCCAGATCCACTTGGTGGATGGCGGGTTGGAGGGCATCCGGATAGGTGAAGCAGAGGCCGGAAATAGAGAAGGCGGCCGTCATCGAAGCCCCCCGCGCCGCTGTATGAGGATGAAGATGAAGCCGAAGGCGCCCAGGATGCTGGTGAGCAGGCCGATGGGGATCTCGCTGGCAAAGAGCGTTCGGGCAACCGTGTCGCACAAAAGGAGGAATAGGGCGCCGATGAGTATGGCGCCGGGCAAGGCATGTCGGCTGTCCGCGCCGAATACCCGCCGGGCCAGATGGGGGATGATGAGGCCCACCCACCCGATGAGACCGCTGACGGAGATGACGGCGGTGGTGCCGATGGTGGCGGCGGCGAGCAGAATGGTTTTGTCCCGTATGGGGATCATGCCGACGGAGTGGGCGGTCCGGTCGTTCAGCGACAGCAGATTCAGCCGCCAGCGGTAGCAGAAGACGACGACCAAGCTGAAGAGGACGGCGGGCAAAATGGAGAGCAGGCGCGCCGGGGTGATGTTCCAGAAGCCGCCCATCATCCAGAAGGTGATGTCCTGAAGGTCGCGCGTGGGTTCCGCCACCAGTTTCAGGAAGGCCAGGGCGGAAGAGAAAATGGCGGAGACGGCGATGCCGGCGAGCACCAACCGCAGAATCCAGCCGCCGAAACGGAAGCGGCGGGCGAGGGCCCAGGACAGAAGCAGGCCGCTCATGCCGAAGCCAGCGGCGGAAACCTGAATCCATACGGGAGCATAGCCGAAGCCGACAATGACGAGGGAGGCGCCGAAGGCCGCGCCCTGCGACACGCCAAGAAAATTGGGCTCCACCAACGGGTTGGCAAAAATCATCTGGAAGACGAAGCCGCTACCGGCCAGTACGGCCCCGGCCATCAGCGCAAGGAGGATGCGTGGAATCCGAATTTGGGTGAGGATCAGCCGCAACAGCGGCTCCTCCCAGAAAGAGCCGGGTGGCGTCCAGCCGGCCTGTGGATAGCGTCCGAAGAACAGGAAAAGGCAAGCCAGCACCGGGAGCAGGAGGAGGAGGCCGACCAGCAACAGCCGGTTCCGCCGCGCCCGCTCGGTGGCGGCAAGTTCATGGGATGAATGGCGTTTCTGCATCATGATGAGGCGGAAGTATGGGCTGGATTGCGTTTTCCGCCAAGTCTTCTGTAGGGGATGCCAAAGCGATTCTCCGCCGACGGACGGGGATTACATTTCATTGCCCGCGATGGAGCGGCGGTAGGCATTCAGGAGGGTGTCGAGGATGGCGGGATCGTTGAGGTCATAGAAGTCGCGGTAGAAGCGGGTGATTTCCTGTTCCATGTCGAATCCAGGGAAACGGTCGGGATGCAGATCGGCGGCCAGCCATTGCAGGCAGAGGACCCAGCGGCTGACGGGCTGAGCATAGGCAATCAAATCGGCGGGCAGGGCTTTCACATGGTCGTTCTGGACGGCCCGGAGCGCCTGCCAGCGCTCATCGGCCCGGATGAAGCGCAGGAAGCTGTCGGCCGACGCCTTGAAGCTCACGATATAAATGTGGTCGGGATTCCACGCGGCCACCTGTTCAAAGGAGATTTTGCTCCAGCCGGTGCCGAGAAAACGTTCGCCCTTCCAGACGGGCCGCCCCCCGGCGAGTTCCACCAGGCGGGTCTGCAACCAGGCATCGGGCGAAACGGAAAAGGCCGTGGCGCCGTCGTAGGAGGAAAAATGCAACACCAGGACGGAGGGGATCCGCTCTGGCGCCGGAGAGAGCAGGGCCTGCGCCACCCGCTCCCGGCGGGCCTGGAAATGCTTCACGATTTCTGCGGCACGTGCTTCTTCTCCCAGCAGCTTGCCCAGTTCCGGCACTTCCGCCTCCCATTCCTCCGGTGTTTCCAGCGAGAGGGTGAAGCTGGGAATGCCCAAGCGTCGTAGGGGGATGGCGATGGCTTCCGTGTTGCTACTTTTGGTCAGGACCAGGTCGGGATGGTGGCGGGCGATTTCTTCAATTCCGCTTTGATGTAGCCAGTCGTAGTTCTGGTTCAGCCGGGGCATGATCAGGGAATAGAGATTGCCCAGACCTTGGTCCACCCGAGCCAGGGCGATCACATGCTCGCGGGCTTCCGGAAACAGGAAGAGCGCGTCGGCGGGCATGAGGGCAGCCTTGCCGATGGCCAGGATGCGCCGGGGAGGGGCGGCGAGCGACAAAACATCGCCATTTGCATCCACCGCGGGGACCGGAGTCCCGGCGTGCGAGGCACGGGTGCCCAACAATAGGAACACATAAGCGAGAAGAACAACAATGCGGCGGATGGCGGTCATGAAAATGGGGGGGAAGGGTACGCTTGACGGGTTGGGATAGGATTCGCTAGGTTTTTCTTTTCCGATATATGTTAATGTATATATCGGAATCTACGTCATGCGCTGGAAATGGTCAACACAAAAGAAAGAGGGTACGCCGCCGCCCGTACCCTGCGGCGGCTTCACTCTCGTGGAACTGCTGGTGAGCCTCGCCATTCTGGCCCTGCTGGCGGCGGTGCTCTGCGTTTCTTTCGTGCGTGCCCGCCAGATGGCGCAGGAAACCGCCTGCCGTTCCAATCTTCGGGCTTGGGGGGCGGCCTTTCATGCTTATGCCCTCGACCACAAAGGTTTTTTCCCCCACACAGATGATGTCCGGCGCTCGGACAAATCTGGGTTGGCGGATTCCCCCCACAACCATTGCTATATTGATGAACTGCCCCCCTACATGGGCGACAGGCCCTGGCGGGAGTATCCCAACGGGGAAAAACCAAAGAGCGGCTTTTGGCAATGCCCAGCGGCGAAAGTGCGGCCCGATAAGGAATACAACTATTCCCCGTCCAAGGCGGGCTACCACAGCTATGCGATGAATTCCTATCTGGCGCATGATTTCGATTACGGCATGGGCGGGCACATCACGGATTACCGGTACAGCTATTTGAACCTGGCCATGTGCGAATCTCCCGCACAAACCATCCTCCTCTTCGAGCAGACGGTGGATCCTCGCGGCAGCGTTCTCGGCAACCGCTTCCGCATTCGTGCCGCCGGATACCAAACGGCGGAGGACGTCACGGCCCTGAGCGTGCGGCACCGCCGCATACTGGGGAAGGAAGGAGGCAACCTCCTGTTCGTCGATGGCCATGTGCAATGGCGGGATGAAGTGTGGGCCAAGCAGCGAAGCGATATTCCCGCTCGCAACGATCTGGAATGGTATCCGTTCGTATTCTAGCGTTTGACTTGTTTTTTTGACGGGGTCTTGACTATTTCCGATATATGCAGTTGTATATATCGGTTTTCGGTACGTGAAAGGAAGTATGCAACAATGAGAAGAAGACGTGGCTGGTTGGGGCTGGGGGTGGGGATGCTGTGCGCCGTGACGGCATGTGCCGTGACGAAGACAGAGCATCTGGACCTGGAGGCGATGACCTATATGGACAGTGCCGCTCCGGATGACAATTACTACGGCCTTCGCACGGCCCGCGTGTTGCTCAACGGCGTCGATTCCAGCGAATGCCGAGTGCTGTTGCGCGCTCCGGAGATCTTGTTTGATCTGGATGTCGCCCGCCTAGCGAAGGTGGAGCTGAATTTGTATTTCTTCAATCGCAATGGCAACACGAACGTGGCGGGCGGCCGTGAATTGTTCTTCCACCCGTTAACGGAAAGCTATGATGCCACCGCCGCCACATGGAACCAAGCTTCCGCCGGAACGCCTTGGACCAGCGGCGGCGGCTTCTTCATGACCAACCGCTCGGTCTCCACCTTCACCTATGGCCCCGGCGATTATTCGAAGGTGACCTGGGATCTCCGGCCTCTGCTGGCCAACACCAATGCCCGGGCGGCGCTGAAAGAGAACGGCGCGCTCATTCGGATGGCCGATTCCCCTTTCCCCTCCCCCTCGGATGATCCCAACATGCCCCGGACTCCGTTCGTGACGCCGTTCGACGCCAGCAACGTCGCCGAACAGCCGGACCTATATGCCGTGGTGGTAGATCCCTTTGTGGATTCCCACCTCTTCGCCCTCAGCTATATCGACAGCCGCTCGGGGGATGAAGATACCGTCTTTTGGGAGCAAAGCCTCAGCACCGTCGCCCGTGTGGTGCTCAATGGCACCGATGGCAGCGAATGCCGCGCCATCCTCTCCATGCCCGAAGACCTCGTGGCCGCCGATCCTGCCCGCATCCAGTCTGTCGTGGCGAAGTTTGATGCCCAAATGCAGGAATGGAGCGGTGAACGCATTTTCCTGTATCCCATCACGACGGAAACCCGTCTGATCCGTCGGCCCAACGATGAAGCGGACCCGCCCCTGCATGGTCCAACGTGGAACCACGCGGATGCTCCCGTGGAGATGGGAGAAACCGGCGACTGGATCGCGTGGACCGTCCCCGGCGGCGATTGGGCGGCGGAATACAAAGTGGAAGGTGCGCTCACGCCGCCCGTGTCGGGGACCACCGGCACCGCCGTCTTTGATTTGACCGCCTTGTGGAAGAATCCTGTCGCCCGGGAGCTGTTGGAAGCCAACGGCGCCATCGTGGTGATGGACCCCGCAGCCTGGCCCGAAGTGCTGAGCCGGAGGAGTCAGCCGCGTGTGAATCTCTACTGCCCAGATGAATACGTCCAGATCTCCCGTGGGGTGGATTCCCACATGCGGATCACCGAATATGCTCCATTGGACGGTGGAACCATCCTGAGCGCCTACATAGACAGTAGCGCGCCGGACGACAACCTGAGCACAGGTGCCACCATGCGGACCCTGTTGAACAGCGACGGATCAGAATGCCGCACGCTGCTACACTTCCCCGAAGGCTTTCTGGATGTGAATGCCAAACAGGTTGGCGATGTCAACCTGTTCCTGACCCTCACCGGGCGCACGCCCGGTTCGAATTACCGGATGGCATTGCACCCGGTGTCCACATCCTTCACCCCCTCCGAAGTCACATGGAACGCGGCGTCCTCAGAGACCCCGTGGACGACGGCGGGCGGCGATTTCCTGCCCGCCTATGTACAGGGCCGCATCGATGTCGCGCAGGGGAGCGTTCAATTCAGCCTCGCGGGTCTGCTGCAGGATGCCCACGCCTCCGCTGCATTGGCGAACAATGGCGCCCTTCTCCGCATGCTCAACGAGTTTCCCGAAGGCAGTAGCATCATGGTCAACACCATCGGTTCGAACGGCGTCATCCCGGCGGACCGGCCGGTTGCCATGGCCGTCCCTGCCGAGCTGCGGCTGCAATCGTTGGCTTTGACGGAAAGCGGCGCCATCGTCCTAGATGTCGCGGGCATGAATCCGCTACATTCCTATGAGGTGTGGAGCCGCACGAACTTGGATGAGGGGGAAGACGAATGGACCTTCGAAGCCGCCATCCCCGCCGATGGAACCTGTGTATGGCCTGCAACGGCTTCCACCGCCTTCTACCAGGTGCGGCGGAACTAATCCACCGGCGGCAATCTGCCTGAAGGGCGGCCGTTTCCGGCCGCCCTTTTTTGTCGGCAAAAGGGGAAAGTGGGGGGAGTCCGCACGCCCCGGAGGTGGGGGGGGCGCGCAGGTGCTCCAGAGAGCCTTCAAATAGGTTTTTGGGTGCTTCGCGCATGAATCTGCCGGTCCGCATTCCGAATGTGCACGTTCATCGGCAATCCCCTTGCGCGGAATCCCGATAAGGCGGTAATTCATGGATTCCCTCTGGCGACATACCGTGGCTTTGGCAATGGTGGATGAATGCCAAGCTCACATTCTTCGGCGGTCCCACTATGTGGACGGCCGTCTTTACGGACATGGGCGCCAAGTCTGCTGGAGGTGACCCACGGCCTGCGGAGGCGTCTGCGTTGAGGCGTATGGCTCTTCAACGTGTTTTAGGGCGCACCGGAGGCGGAGGGGAGGGGCTGCCGAGAACAGGGGAGGGAAAGAACCAGAAGCGAGCCCAGCACCAGCAGGATGCCCGCCAGAGTGTGTCGTGTGAGTGGCTCATGGAACACCGCCAAGCCGATGAGTGTGGCCACCACCGGCTCCACCGCTCCCAGAAGGGAAGCCTTTCCGTTGTCCATGCGCCGCAGGCCGGCCGCATACAGCCAATAGGGCAGTAGCGTGCTCACCACGCCGAGGCCGATCCCCCACGCAAGCGCATCGGGATGCAGGCGGAAGACTCGGACGACCTCTTCCGGATGGAGGAAGGGAAGGGTGCCCAACGAAGCAAACACAAAGGTATAGGCCGTGAGGGTGGCGGAGCGGTAGCCCCGGTTGAGCGCACACCGGCCGAAGAGGCTGAACAACGCGAAGCCGAAACCAGAGCCCAGGCCCGTCAGGAACGTCGGCAACGGGAGGTGGCGGTCCGCCCCAAGCCATCCGCTCGCCAGCGCACAGCCCAAAAAAGCGAGCAGGCAGGCCATGCATTTTCGAACGCTCAGCTTCTCGTGGAACAACAAGGCCGACAGCACCAGCACCATGGCGGGGGCGCTGTAGAGCAATGTAGCCGCCACGGAAAGCGACGCCCGGCTCATGGTGGTGAAATAGCAGTAGTTGAAGAACACAATGCTGCCGATGCCCAATCCGGCGAAACACCACACATCCCGAAAGTGAATGCGCAGGCTGGAGCGGTTATGTAGCCAAGCCATCGGCACAAACAGGATGGCCGCTGTCAGGACCCGCAACGCCACCACATCCATCTCGGCAATGCCAAAGGCATTCAGCCGCCGGACGAACAGCCCGATGGCGCCCCATAAGGCCCCTGCGGAAAGGGGGAGCAGAGCGCTCAACAAGCGGGAGGGGGGCATGGGGAAGTGCCCTCAGGCGTTCCCGATGGTTTTTTCCTCTTCCTCGGGAACCACCGCATAGGCCGCCAGCACCTCAGCAGGAATGGCCACCGGCCGCCCTCGGACGAAATCTAGGAAGATCCAATCGGTTTCCGCTTCCGCCAACACCACGCCGTCGCTTTCCCGAATGAAACGGTAACGGCGGATGGAGCGTATTTTCTTGAAGGTGTGGACCCAAGTATATACGGCGACCGGTTCCCCCGCCATGCACGGCTGTAGATATTCGATCTGGTGCGAGCGGACCACCCACGTCCAGCCATGCTCGCGCAACTTCTCCGTATGCCAGCCGTTGTGGTGCGTGTGGGCAATGGCCGACTCCTGCAACATGCGCACATATTCCACATTGTTGACATGCTCGTTGATGTCCTCCGCCGTGGGGGGGAACGAAAATCGGTGGCAGTAAATCCGGGCTGGGGAACCGGGGGGGGGTGGGGGGCTGGATTCCGTCATGACACTGTGCTTCCTTGTTTAAACGAGGAAATCGTATCAGGAAAAGGGCAGGTCGCGCAACGCGATCGATCGCCCAGGCAAAAATCGTGGTGGATATGCACCAGGCCCTGCTTCCGCAGACTCGACCGGTACAGCCGCGGTGGATGGTCCGGGCCGAACAGACGCAGGGCGGTTTGGCGGACCAGAGCATTGGGTTCTTCCGGCGGCAGGGCATCCAGCACCTCCCGCCAACCCTCCGCCTGCGCTCCAAGAGCCGCCAATGCTGGAAGAAGCACGTTGATCTCAATGGCATGGGCACGGGAAGGTCCAATCAACGCCGTGGGACGGGAGGCCGGCGCCGAGGAAAAGGACAGGCGGTTGGCTCCATACGGCGCATCCGGCAAGGCAAGCAAGTTCGGCAGAAGCCCTGCCTTCCTTCCCCCGCCGGAAGTGGCCAGGGCCATCAGTTTTTCCGGCAAGCCCTCCGCCGGGGCAAACAGCATTGCCGCCGCCATCAGGCGGCGCTCCGGCCGGTTGGCCGGTCGAAGGCCTGTGAAGGTCCACTCCCGCCGCGAAAGCCGCTCGGCCGGAAATTCTCCTTCATGCCGCCACCAAAAATCCCAGAGGCTCCGGATGAACGTCTTCGTTTCTGCATTCCATCGTCGCCCACGGGTGGTGGGGTCGGGCAGAAGGGAGGCGCAACCCATCAGCAAGGCATAGGCCCGGAGCGCATCCCCGGCGCTTTTTTCACGGAGGACATCCAGCGGAAGCAACCGGGCCAGCCGCCGAAAAACGGATGTGTTGGGGCGGTAGCCGAGGGCCGCCATGGTCTCTTCGTAGAGCACCGGCGCGATGCCCCGGTCCCACATGGCCGCCTGCATGCTCTCCACCCGCCGCCGCAATCGGCTTTCCCCAGCTGCATCCAGCACGGCCCCTCGTTCCGTCGGGGAGAGTGCCTGCATGGCGTTTTGGCAGGGCGGAGGTGCCGCTTTGGCCGCATCGGGATACGCCATCAGGTCGATTTGGTCGAATGAAAAATACGGCATCGCTTCCAATGCCGGCCGCAGGGCAATCTGTAGCGTTCCCGGCGGCAGGGCGCCCTCCGGCAAGGTGCCGGGAAAATAGGTCAGGTGGACGCAAACCCGCCCATAGCGGGAATCCAACGCATGGCCATGGCGTTGCCAGTCCGTCGGCCGGATATGGATTTCCACATCTCCCGTCAGGCGCCGCCAGTTCGGGCCCACGCTCAGCGTGGCTTGAAGGAAATCCGGCCCCGGTCCCATATTCCACTCGCCCGGATGCTCGACCCGTACCTCTTCGCCGTCGGTGGTGCGTAGCAAGCTCGGCCGCAACCGCTCATCCGCCCAAATGCATTGCAGGTGCTGTTCGCAGAAGGAAACCGAAGGCCTCTGTGGCGGTTCGCACACGCCGCACGGCATCGGCCGTGGCGCCGCAAGGAAGCGCTCGCCGCGTGGGAACCATTCAGAAGCAATGGAGGACGGAGGGGAACAAGGCATGTCGTTTCATCCTTTCACTCTTTTCTCATAAACGATGAGAGGCGGAAAGTAAACGTTGAAAACAGGCCGGGCGTGTCCCATACTGCCCCCGCTTTTGCGCGTCCGTAGCTCAGTTGGATAGAGCATCGGATTTCTAATCCGGCGGTCGCAGGTTCAAATCCTGCCGGACGCGCCGGTTTTTAACGGATTTGGCTGAGCTTCCTTCAGGATAAAATGCACGGTCGGTTCCGTCCGGATATCGCTCCGGCGTCGCCTTGCCCGGAAGCTTTCCCCGTTATAATCCCAATGCGGGCGGGAGGAATTCCGCCATGCCCTCGCCGTCCCTACCGAAGGTTTCCGCGGAAGGGTTGGGGCCGGGTGAAGTCGGGCAGAAAATCTTCCGCCGTGGATGGCGGCTGGATCAACAGGTTCTCAAAACCAAGAGAAAGGGCATGCGCCACGGCGGTTTGATAGTCCTCCGGCGAAAGGAATTGATCAAAAGGCGCAGACGGATTCAGGGCGGGGATGGGGGTATACTGGCTCATCAGGGAGAGCGGCAGGAACCGGCCGAATTCTTCCCGCAGGAGGGAAAGCACGGCCAACGAGTTGTCCAGATGTCCCGGCAGGACCAGATGGCGGACCAGCACGCCCTGCCGGGCCAAGGCGGTTCCCTCCGGATCAAATGGAGCAAGGAAGCCCTTGGCTTCCACCATCCTCCGGATGGCTTCCAACGCCAGATCGGGATACCGCCCATCCCGCATCACTTGCTGCGCCAGCTTCGGATCGGCGAATTTGAAATCCGGCACGAACACATCCATCCATTCGGCATAGCGGGGCACCATGGCGGGCAGGTGATAGCCCGAGGAATTGAACAGGAAGGGCGCCTCCACTCCGTCTTCGCGCAATCGGCGGCACAGCGCCTCGATGTGCGGCCAGACATGGTCGGGGGTGACGAAATTCAAATTGTGCACCTTCTGCTTCAGCAGGTCATGCGTCACCCGTCGGCAAGCCTCCAGGGAAACCAGCGTGCCCTTGCCGCCTAGGTTGGAAATCTGCCAGTTCTGGCAGAAAAAGCAATGGCATGGACATCCTGAAAAAAAGAGGGCGCCCGATCCGTGGGTTCCGGTGAAGCACGGCTCCTCCCCGAAGTGCGCTCCCGCCGTGGCCAGCCGTAGCTCCACCGTTTCCCCGCATACGCCGGTTTCGCCGGCAAGCCGGTTCACGCCGCATTCGTGCGGACACAGCCGACAGGAGGAAAAGGCGCTAGAGGTGGAAGAGGCCATCCGGAGGGAACCCATTCAGAAAAGAGCCCCGGGAGAGGGGAGGTGAACCGATTCTGGATGTTTCAAAGCAGGCGGGAGCATGGCGCTCGGCGGCCGAGCGCTGTCCTTTCGTCGGAAAACGTGGAAAAACAGCCCCCGGGTGAATCGGACGGCGGCAAAAGCGTGGCGAGGCCGTTTATTTTCGGGGTACAATTTCTCGTAGATGGGAAGAATATTTCCCCCGCAGTAGCCGATGCACCCATTGGCAACCGTTTCTTTGCTTTGAGTTTCAATCAGCGCCATAAGCGAACGAAGATCGGGCGCATCTATATCGCGGAGCATTTTTAGGGGTTTTGGCATAGTCTTTTTAACTCACCTTTCACATGTTCCAAATCGCTATCATTCAAGATGGGGATCAATGCCTGAATTTCATCGATCGGCTTGTCCCACCATTTGAACTTTTGCAAAAGCAAAATGAATTCATCATCAAAGCGCTTGCGGACAGGCTTCGCGGGGTTGCCCACAACGATTGTATAGGCGGGAACATCGCGGCCGACGACTGCACTCGCGCCGATAATCGCCCCATCGCCGATATGAACGCCCGGCAGGATCGTAGCATTTTGACCAATCCATACGTCGTTTCCGACAATTGTATCACCCTTGTTTGTCATAACGGCGATGGGCGGGGTTTCTTGCTTCCAGCCTTCGAAGATATAGAACGGAAATGTGCTTGCGCCATCCATTTTGTGATTTGCACCGTTCATCATGAACTGGGCACCCGCCGCAATCTGGCAGAACTTTCCGATGATCAGCTTGTCGCCGTAAAACGCATAATGGTGCGTGACGCAGCTTTCAAAATCTTCTCCGCTGTAGTAAGTGAAATCGCCAACCTCAATATTGGAGCGGGTTATCGTAGGCTTAATGTATGTAACGGGAAAACCCGGCACCGGATGCGCCACGCTTGGGTCAGGTTGTTGCATGGTCAAAACCCTCCTTTTCTTTTTCGATAAGCGCCAGTGCAATACGCAGGGCATTGACTCGTCTATCGTTCAAGGTCTTCTGCGAGGATTGCAATTTGCCGCCCTCCTGCATTTTTCTGCATTTATGGAGGGTTGACGCAAGCGAGGTAATCGCATCCTCCAGTTCCTGCTTTGTGTATTCGCTCATTTGCGGTTACCTCTCCTCACTTTCGGCTTTATCAAGTCATAGTTCCGAAGAGTCCTATTCTGTAATTCTTTATCCGGCACATCGCCGCCGACAAAAACCGTATTCCAATGGGTTTTATTCATGTGGTAGCCGGGAATCAAATCTTTGTAAACGCTCCGCAGGAAGTCGGCTTCAAACGGGTCACATTTGAGATTTACGCAGAGTTTTCCCTGTCGCTCATAAACAAGCGCAAAGGTCTTTCTGTTCGCCCTATGCCGCATGACCGCCCACTCCGTGCCGTCTTTGATGCGGTCGAACGGATAATCTTCATAGGCGGAGGGCAGTGTCAGGCAGAAGTCGATGATTTCTTGTCGGGTCATGCATTACTCACCTTAAAATCTTGCCAGTTTCTGACCGGCTTCTCCGGGAAGACCACAGCGCCGCCCAGCGCCACGGCGTTGCGGTCAAGCCATGCGGGCGGTTCCTCGCTGTCGAAAATTTCCTGCAAGGAGCATTCCGCTCCCGCCAGACGCACATTGCGGATGCCGTTTATCTCCATGCTATGCAGTCCGCTCCAGTTCGCCTGACTTGTCGAGCCGCCGTAGGCGTTCGTTGGAAATGCCAGCTTCGTTCGCTTGGGCGTTCGTGAACATACCGCCGTTTTGTGCTAAGATGCGCTTAAGTTCTTCGGGAATAGGCACGCCGCGCCCCCTCCATTTGATTTTTGTGCCTACATTACATCGCTCACTCGCACGAAAATCAAGAGGGAATTTGACTTTTGTGCGAGCGGATTAAAAACCACGGACACAAAAGTCAAAACCCACAAAGGCAATCCGCGTAACCCGTGGCGAAGTCCACGCGGCTGTATCAGAGCCGTTCATCGAAGTCGGCCATCAAGCCGTTCTGGCGATGCGCGCACCCGATCCGGTGGGTTGGGCAAAGGGAAAAGAAGGTGCCAGGTGGGGACGAAAAAGATGGGGAAAGCGGATAATGTGATTTCATTTGTGAAACACGATTTGTCTGTGGCACACTCATGCCCGGTCCATCTCCTTGGGAAGAAATGAAGTCGCGCCGACCATCCGCCGCGGAAATTCATGGAATCGGGTGCTGGGCAAAGAGATCCGGAAAACAGAGGAAAACAAGGCTCGGAATCGAGTCGCCCGGCGGCACGGGAGTGAAAGCGTGTCCGTCCGGACGAGGCGAAGCGGCAGGAAACGGTGCAAAAAAAAGAATACGGAGGCTGGGGAAGCATGGCGGATCATCGTAAAGAGCAAGAGCGGGCAGAACTGCACCGCATTATATGGAATATTGCCAACGACCTGCGCGGAAGCGTGGACGGTTGGGACTTCAAGCAATATGTTTTAGGCATCCTGTTCTACCGCTACATATCGGAGAACATTTCAGCCTATATCAACGAAGGAGA
>JAISGX010000118.1 GCA_031262805.1 Verrucomicrobiota bacterium
GCTCAAGCAACTGGCCAGCATCCGCCGGGAGCGGATGAAGCGGCTGGAGGCGGTGGAAAGCGCCATTGCGGAGGAAGACCGCGGCCGGATGGCGGATGAATGGAAGGCCGAGCATGAAGCCTTGGTGTCCGCTTGGCCGGAAATCAAACGGCGCTTGGTGGAAACCGGCGATGTGGCCTGTCCGGAAAAGGAGGCGTTCCTGTCGGCGTGGGAAGCGGCGTCGGAACCGGACTATGTGGCGCGGCTTCAGGCGTTGCCCGCCGAGGCCAAGGCGGCGGGAACCGCCTGGCTGCAGGAGATTGTGGATGCCGCCAGAATGGTACAACGACCGCGGCGAGCCCTCGTAACCGCCTGGCTGCGGAAGATTGTGGATGCCGCCAGATAAGAGCGGTCGCGGAATGTAAAAACGAGAAAGAGACGAAAAGAAAATGAGCAAAAAGACGTTGTTTGGAACCGATGGCGTTCGCGGCGTTGCCAATCGTGAGCCGATGATGGTGGAAATGGCCATGAATTTGGGCCGTGCCGTGGCCTATGTGCTGAAGGAACGCAATGGAGGAAAACGGCCCCGCGTGCTCATCGGCAAGGATACCCGCTTGAGCGGGTATATGATTGAAAATGCCCTGGTGGCGGGCCTGTGTTCCATGGGGGCGGACGCCTTGCTGGTGGGCACTCTGCCGACACCGGGCATCGCCGTGCTGGTGAAGGACCAAAAAGCGGATGCAGGCTTTGTGATTTCGGCCTCGCACAATCCCTTCGAGGACAACGGCATCAAGCTGTTCTCCAACGACGGCTACAAACTGCCGGACGAAGAGGAGGCCGCGATCGAGCGCTTGATGGAAAGTGGGACCCTTCCAAACCTGTTGCCCACAGGCGGCGGCATCGGTAAATCCTTCCGCGTGGAGGATGCCCTCCAGCGTTATATCGCGTTTTGCCGGGGCACCTTCCCGGGCGATATGGATTTGAAAGGCATGCGCATTGTGCTGGATTGCGGCAACGGCGCCACCTACAAGGCCGCCCCCGCCGTCTTCAAGGAACTCGGCGCCGCCGTCACCACCCTGCACAGCACGCCCAACGGCCTGAATATCAATGCCCGTAGCGGTTCGCAGCATACCGAAGCCCTGCGCGAGCAGGTCCTGGCGGAACGCGCCGACATCGGCCTAGCTTTCGATGGCGATGGCGACCGACTGATCGTGGTGGATGAAAACGGCGTGGAACTCAGTGGCGACCACATCCTCGCCCTCTGTGCCAAGGACTTAAAAACCCACGGCAAATTGAAAAACAACGTGATGGTGGGGACGGTGATGAGCAACTTCGGCCTGCAGACCGCCGCGAAGAAGATGGACATTGAATTGGCCTGCAGCGCTGTCGGCGACCGGTATGTGCTGGAGTTGATGCGCGAAAAAGGAGCCATCCTGGGCGCGGAATCCTCCGGGCACATGATTTTCCTCGACAAGCATACCACGGGTGATGGCATTGTGGCCGGCCTGCAGACGCTGGCGGTCATGCGCCGCTCCGGCAAGGAAATATCGGAGCTGGCTTCCGTTTTGACGCTGGCCCCGCAACGATTGATCAATGTGAATGTGGCCGCCCGCCCGCCTCTGTCGGAGCTGAAGGAAACGCAGAAGGCGATAGCGGCGGCGGAAAAGGAATTGGGTGATGAAGGCCGCGTGCTGGTCCGTTATTCCGGCACGCAGAACATGTGCCGCGTGATGGTGGAAGGTCCCACGCAGGATGTGGTGGACCGGTTGTGCGGGCACATTGCCGATGTCATCAAAAAGGAAATCGGAGCCCTACAGAAATAGGAGACAACATGAGAAAAATCGGTATATTGACGTTGAGCGTTTGGTTGGCCGGTATGGGCTTGGCCGCCGCCCAGATGCGGGTGGCCACAGTGGACTTGGACCGGGTGTTTACCGCCCATCCCAAAACCCAGGCGGCGGAGGAAAGCTTGAAGAAGGCGGAAGAGCGCATCAAAAACGACATGGAAAAGATGGCGTCGGAAACGCGTGCTCTGGAAGAGGACGTTCAAAAATTGCGGGATGCCGCCCGGAGCGCCATCCTCACGGAGTCCGCCCGCCTCAAGAAGAACCTGGAAGCGGAAGACAAGCTTACGGAATTGCAGGAGGCGCAACTGCGCCTCCGGCGCACCCAGGAAACCCGGCTGAAGCAACTGCGCGACCAGTTGATGACCGTCCGGGAAGGCATTGTGAAGGAACTGATGGAAACCCTGCGCGCCTTTGCCGAGGAAGAAGGCTACGACCTGATTCTGGACCGCTCGGGCTTGACCATGAACATGGTGCCCATGGTGGCCTATTCCGATCCGGCGCTGGATGTGACGGACAACTTGATCCAGCGCTTGGGCCAGACGAAATAGAACCGTGAATCCGGGAGGAATGTGGTGAGCCTCACAACAGGAGAATTGGCCGCCCGCTTGGGTGCCGTGCTGGAAGGCGACGGCAATGTGATGTTGCGCGCTGTGGCGGATTTGCGTACCGCCGGCGAGGGGGACGTTTCCTTTGCTGGCAATCCGAAATATCTGCCGGACGTGGCGACGAGCCGGGCGTCGGTGGTGATTGTGCCCTCCACCGCGCAAGTGGTCGGCGCCGCGCCGGTCCTGTTGCGAGCGGCGGATGCGGATGCCGCGTTTGCCGCCGCCTGCGCCCTGTTTGCACCGGAACCGCTGGAAATGCCACGCGGCATTCATGCTCAGGCCTGCGTTTCGCCGGAAGCCAGAATCGGGAAAAATGTCTCCATCGGGGCGTTTGCCGTGGTGGAAGCCGGGGCGGAAATCGGCGAGGGCACCACCCTTTATCCGCAGACCTATGTCGGACATGGCGCCCAAATCGGTGCGGACTGCCTCGTGTATCCCTTTGCAAGCATCCGGGAACGCTGCATTTTGAAGGACAGGGTCATCCTACACAACGGCGCCGTCATCGGTAGCGATGGATTCGGATATACCGTGAATGCCGAAGGCGTGCGGACGAAAATTCCCCAGACCGGCATCGTGGTGCTGGAAGAGGATGTGGAAATCGGCGCCAATACCACCATCGATCGCGCCCGTTTCGGCCAGACCCGCATTGGGAAGGGGACGAAGGTGGACAACTTGGTGCAGATCGCACACAACTGTGTGGTTGGCGAGCATTCCGTTCTCTGCGCCCAGGTCGGTATGGCTGGCACCACCACCCTCGGGAAGCATGTCATTTGCGCCGGGCAGGTAGGGCTGGCCGGACACTTGAGCATCGGCGATGGCGCCGTGGTGGGCGCCCAGGCCGGCGTGCCAAATGATTTGCCCGGCGCTCAGATGTATCTCGGCTCTCCCGCCATCCCCCGCATGGAATTCGGCAAGCAGATTGCCATGATCAAGAACCTGCCGAAATGGAAGGCCCAGCTCAAGGATCTGGCCGCCCGTGTGGCGGAATTGGAAGCGGAGCTCGCCCAAAAGGGTTGAGCCGACTTCCTCGGAATGAAAACGGAGGTGGAACCCGCCGTTTTTTTCCGTTCGGGCCGGGGAAACACTTGGAAACAGGGCGGGTCGGATTGTTTTGCGCCGCCGCCCGATCCCGGCGGAAATTATTTTTCCCCGGCGGGAAGGTTTGTTTGATTTTAGGGCCGTGAGTTGATACGGTGCTGGCATGAAATGGGCTTGGGATTCAATGTGGCTTTTGGCCGGTGTGCTTCTGTTTGCGGCAGGGTGCGCTCGGGCGCCGGAGGATAAGCGCGAAGCTCGCAATCCTATGCTCCGCCGGGCCATTGCCGCCCGTCAGGCGCAGGATATCGACCGGGCCATCGAATGGTGCGAAAAAGCGCTACGGCGCAAGCCGGATCTGGCCTTGGCCCACCGGGAACTGGCGGTGATGTTGGACAACTACCGGCAGGACTATATTCCCGCCATGTATCATTATCAGCGCTATTTGGATCTCCACCCTGAATCCGAACAGCGGGAGGCCGTGGAGGAATTGCTGCGACACTGCCGTGTGGCGTTCGCCACCCAGGTGGTCTCCTCTCCAGAGGAGATGAAGCGGGATCTGCTGCTGCGCGAGGAACGCATCCGCGAATTGGAGCTGGAGGTGGTGCGGCTGAGCGAACTGCTGGCCATGGCGCCCTCCATCACGCTTCCTTCTGCTCCGGCGGCGAAAGGCCGCTCCCAAAAAGAGGGATCCAGCGCTCCCGCCGCGCCCGCCGGGCCGCCCCGGACCCATGTGGTGCACTCCGGTGAAAACCTCGCCACGATTTCCAAGCTGTATTATGGAACACCTGCCCGATGGAAGCAGGTTTTTAATGCCAACCGCGACCAGTTGTCGGATGCCAACAACCTGCGGGTGGGAACAACCCTGGTGATTCCATCGGAAGAATGAGGCGCAGAAATGGGTACGGATTTTTTTGATGATGATTTGGCCCGGCAGCGGAAGGCCGCGTTGAAAATCAAGCTGGATGGGGAAGGCGCGGATGCGCCGCGGGATGGGTATATTCCGCCCTCGCGGGACCTGCCCAACCGCCCCATCGGTGATTTGACGCTTTCCCCCTTGGCCCGGCACAAACAGGAAGTGACCGACCAGATGGTTGACAAGGCCCAGGAATTGGGCCGCCTGCGTGCGCGGCAGGAGGAATTGGAGCGCGAGCGCCGCACGCTGGAGGAATTGCGCCACAAGCAGGAAGCCTTTGATGTCGGCCGCCGGGAGATGAAGGACCGGTTGAGCGAAAGCCTAGTGCGGATGGAAAAGGAACAGCTGCAAAGCGAGCGCCTGACCCAAATGCTGGAAGAGACGCGGCGCCTGTTCCGGGAACGGATGGCGGACGTCACAGCCCTCAACGAGGAAGACTGGGAGGATGAAGACCTTCTCGACGAACTGAGCCAGGCGCTTTCCGTTCTGGAGAACATCCGCTCCGATTATAACAAGGCCATGGCCAGGCTGGATGCCGTTCAACCCCATGCCGCCGTTGCGGCCTCCGCCCCGGCCCTAGCGTGTGAGGATGCCCCGGCCCGGACGGCGCAAGCTCAATCCTTCCGCTATTGGCTGAAGGCCGGACTGGCGTTCACCCTGCCTCTCATGGTGACATGGCTGGTGGCGGTGTTGATTTTTTCCGCTGTTTTTCTGTGGATGTAGGCGATGGTGCAACGGCGGAAAGAACGTGCGCTGGAGCGGCGCCTCAAAGAGATTGAACGCGAAAAAGCACGCATTCGCGAGCAGATGGCGGATGTGGCGCGCTGGGTCGAGCCCGTGACGGCTGTGGCGGTGATGCCCCGCGTGCGGGAATCTGCGGTTCCCGATGCCCGGCGGGTGGCCAACCATTCCATTGGAAATGTCTTGAGCGGGATGGGCGTGGTGGAAATCCAGGCGGAAGATGTGCCGGAGAACGCCTCCTCCTTGGAGTTCGCCCCCGGTCCGGGCGGATTGGAGACCAAACGGGTCGTCATGCCCCGGCTGCAGCGGACCGATCTGTTGCGTCCCTCCGTGGGCGGTTCCCATGCGCCCCGGTTGGCCGAGCCGGAATATGACCGTTTCCGGAATTATTTCGGCACGACGGGGCTGAAGCGTGTGCGGGAGGCCCGCCGGGAACGGGGAAGCCAGCGGGTCCGTACCCTTTTCATGATTGGGATGGTGTTCACGCTGGGGTTCATCCTCTTCAAGATGGTGACCTGACCGGAGCGGCGGCCATGGAACGAACAAGGAGCAGATGACGTGAAGGTGGCAGTGGCCTGCGGCGGCACGGGAGGGCATGTGTTTCCAGGGCTCGCAACGGCCCGGGAGCTGATGCGCCGGGGGCATGATGTGACCTTGTGGCTGACTGGTCGGCCAACGGAACATGCCGCCACGCACGAATGGCCCGGACATATGGTGCAGGTGCCCGCTCAGGGCTTTTCCTCCTTTCGTTCCCTGAAAGTTTTTCAAACGCTCTGGCGGTTGCATGGCGCCCGCCGGAAGTGCCGATTGGAAATGAAGCGGGCGGTCCCGGATGTCCTGCTGGCCATGGGGTCGTATGCCTCGGTGGGACCCTGCGCTGCTGCCGTCTCGTTGGGGGTTCCGGTTGTGCTGCATGAAGCCAACGTCATTCCCGGCCGGGCGGTTCGTTTGTTGTCCCGCCGAGCGGTAGCGGTGGCCGTCGGTTTTGAGGAAACCCGCTTCCATCTTTCGAACGCCCAGGTGGAAGTGGTGGGCGTTCCCCTTCGGGAAGAATTGATTTTATCCGCCCGGGCCATGCCGCCACGCGAGGCCGCCATTCATCATCCCTTCCGGCTGTTGATTGCCGGGGGCAGCATGGGGGCGCACAAGTTGAACGAAATCGCCATGCGGACCCTGCCGGGTCTTGCAAAAAAAGACATTGAAATCCAAGTGATGCACCTGACGGGCCGCGAGGATGAAGCCGCAGTGCGGACGGCCTATGAAGCCGCCGGAATTCCGGCGGACGTCTCGGCCTTCACCACCAACATGGCGCCGTTGTACCACACGGCAGATCTGGCCATCTGTCGGGCAGGAGCCTCCACCTGTGCGGAGTTGGCTTTCTTCGGCGTTCCCGCACTCTTTGTTCCCTATCCATTTGCCGCCATGGACCATCAGATGGAAAACGCCCGTGCCCTAGAGAAGCGCGGCACGTCCGATGTGGTGGCCGAAACGGCGTTGACTTCCGAGTGGCTGGAAGCGTATTTGACGGAAATGATTTCCCGGCCGGAACGACTGGCTCGTTTGCGTGAAGCCGCCCGCAAGGAAGGCGTGCGGGACGGCACCCAGGCCTTGGCCGCCTTGGTGGAACGCTGCGCCCGCTCGTCATGACGGCGCCGACTCCAGAGCCCTGGCGGGAGGCCGTTCGTCGCTGGCTGGCCACTTCGGGCGCACGGGTGCATATGATGGGCATCGGCGGCATTGGTATGGCCGGGCTGGCCTATTTGTTGCAAGCCAAACAGCAGCAGGTGACGGGTTGCGACGAGGGCCAGCCCCGGACCTTGGACTGGTTGCGCGCCTGCGGCATCCCGGTGGCCGCTAGGCATTCCCCGGCCCATCTGACAGGAGCGGATTGGGCGGTTTATAGCCCGGCGCTTCAACCGGATCAGCCGGAACGGAGGGCGGCTGAAGCTCACCTGCCCCTATTTTGCCGGGGCCAGGTGCTGCCGGTGCTCGCGGAGCAATGGCGGACTCTCGCCGTTGCCGGAACCCATGGAAAAACCACCACGTCCTCCATGATCACCCACATCCTTCGGGAATGCGGACAGGATCCTTCCTGGTGCATCGGCGGAGAATTGCCGCCGGAGGATGCCCCGGCCGGCATGGGGCGCTCCGACTGGCTGGTCGTGGAAGCGGATGAAAGCGATGGAACACTGGCGCATTACGCACCGGAAGTATCCATCATCACCAATATCGAATTCGACCATATGGATCACTTTGCAACCGAAGATGCTATGCGGGCCTGTTTTCGCCGATTGGCTGGGCAGACCCAGAACCGGGTGATCGGATGCGCAGAAGACCCGGAAGCCATGCGCTTGACCCGGCAGGCGGCAGGGTGGTTGTATGGATTTTCTCCCGACGCCGATATCCGTGCCGAAGCGCTTCGGCCGGATGAAGCCGGAACATCGTTCCAAATTCGATTCAAGCAGGAGAAAGCCGTGCCCGTTCGGTTGCCGTTGACTGGTCGGCATATGGTCCTCAACGCCCTCGCCGCCGTGGCTGCCGCCAGGACATGCGGCGTGCTCATGGAACAGGCGGCTGACTGTCTGGCGCGCTTCCAGCTCCCACGCCGTCGGTTTGAGCCGGTGGCGGAACAAAACGGCATTCGCATTTTGGCCGACTATGCCCACCACCCATCGGAAATTCGCGCCTTGATCGACTCGGTCCGCCAAGCCGGAGCGGCACGGATCATCGCGGTTTTCCAACCGCACCGCTATACCCGGACAAAAGCGTTGGGCACGGCCTTCCCATCGGCGTTCGAAGGGGTCGATCATGTGGTGCTCGCTCCGGTATACGCCGCCAGTGAAGTCCCATTGGAAGGGGGGACTTCGGAGGATTTGCTCCGTCATTTTGTCTCTCAAAAGGTCGCTTCCGTGGAATTGGCCCGGGATTTGCCGGATGCCGCCCGCCGCGTGGCCGCCCAATGGAAGAGCGGCGACTGGATTCTGCTCGTCGGAGCCGGAGACATCGAAGCACTAGGGCCCATGCTTCGTTCTGCCTTGGGATCATCTCGGCACATGCTCCAGTAGGTTGTTAAAGACCTCCTCAACGACATGCCGTTCAGATGCCCGGCGGTGGCGTCCGTCTTGCTGATAAAACGCTTCTTTTCCCCCTCTATTTTCTCCTGTTGCTTTCGCTTCGGCTTTTGTATGCTTTCAACTGTTACAAGCGCCAAGGAGAACCCATGGGCAATTTGCAAATGCTTCGAAGGATCGCTGTTTGGATCGCCACTCTCATCGCTGTGCTATGCTCGGCGGCCTTTGCAGTGGGCTCTTCCCGAACCGAAAAGCTTGCCGCCGTTGATCTCGGACAGTATGCCGACATCTTTGAAAACGAGGTTTTCGACCTTCAGGACTTGGCGGAAGGCGCGGAAATCCAGCGCCGTTTTTTCAACCGCATCACGCCGCCGGGAATCTCCTGGGTGCAGCCCATGTTCCCGCCCTTGGCGCCATTCGAGGCCGGAAACTTCGCCGAATCGTTTCTGGATGCCCTTTTGGGTGAGGATAAAAATAGCGTGGCGATTTATCCGCTCTCGCTCGCGCTGGACCCCGGGACGCGTGAAACCCTAGTGTTCAATGCCGAGGGCGACCTGATGGCCAGCCTCCCCGGAGACTGGATTTCCCGCGAGTGGCCGGCGGATGCCGATCCCTCCCGCGTGAGCCTGCAACTGGATTTGCTCCCCTCCGAAGATGTCGAGCCCTACCTCTACACCGAAAGCCGCAT
>JAISGX010000018.1 GCA_031262805.1 Verrucomicrobiota bacterium
AATCGACGTTTTATTTACACCTCAAAGAATGCGAATGGCGGTTCAATCATCGTCATTGCAACACATATAAGATTTTGCTGAAATTATTTCGAAATAACCCGCTTATGTTATCTTGACCCAAAGAAAAATATCTTGTCCCGCCGACACGGCAGGCGGGAAGCACAACCCGAACACTGCCTAGCCACCGGATGATTGAAATGCCCACACATTTTGCAGACTTTATACTTCCGACCTGCCATGAGAAAAACATACGGCATCTCTGCCAAAGGCACAACTGCTCGCAATGCCTTTAACAAAATTTTAGCATTCCGGCCTAGAGCGGCCTGACTCAAAAAAAAAGGGACGCGGTCGCGTCCCTTTATTTTGCTTCGGCCGGATTTATTTCTTCGATACCGCCTTGATCAAATCGGCCGTTCGGTCCGTTTGCTCCCAGGTGAAATAGGCGAAATTCTTATCGCCCTTCTTGCGTCCGAAGTGGCCGTATTGATCCGTATAGGAATAGATCGGACGGAGCAGATCCAGCTCCTTCACAATCTGTGCGGGTTTCAGCCCGAAGACCTTGCGGACTGCGGCGGCAATTTTGTCATCCGACACCGTCCCGGTACCAAAGGTGTCCACCAAGACGGATACCGGCTCGGGGTAGCCGATGGCATAAGCCAGTTGCACTTCGCACCGCTTGGCCAGCTTGGCTGCAACGATGTTCTTGGCGATGTAGCGCGCCATATACGCCGCGCTGCGATCCACCTTCGAGGGGTCCTTCCCGGAAAACGCCCCGCCACCATGCCGGCCCATTCCACCATAGGTGTCCACAATGATCTTTCGGCCGGTCACCCCGCAGTCGCCCTGCGGACCGCCGGTCACAAACCGTCCGGTGGGGTTGATATGATAAACGGTTTTCTTGTCCAGTAGCTTGGCGGGAATGCTGGGTTTGATGACTTTTTCGATGATTTCTTCCCGAAGCTTCTTGTTGGACACATCCTCGGAATGCTGGGTGGAAACCACCACGGTTGAAACGCGGATGGGGACTCCATTCTCATCATATTCCACGGAAACCTGGCTTTTGGAGTCCGGGCGGGCCCACGCCAGCTTGCCGGATTTGCGCAAATCCGTCAGTTTGCGCATGATGCGGTGGGCCAGAATAATCGGCATAGGCATCAGTTCGGGGGTTTCGTCGGAGGCATAACCAAACATCATGCCTTGGTCGCCCGCGCCCTGCTCGGCGGTGGCTTTGCCTTCCGCTTTTTTGGCATCCACCCCCTGGGCGATGTCCGGAGATTGGTTTTCAATGGCCACTAGCACGGCACAGATCTTGCCGTTGAATCCACATTTCTGGTCGTTGTAGCCGATTTTGCATACGGCTTCTCTGGCCACTTCCGCATAATTCACAACCGCCTTGGTCGTAATTTCCCCGGCCACCACCACCATACCGGTTTTGGCGAGGGTTTCACAGGCCACGCGGCTTTGGGGATCCTGCTTTAGGCAGGCATCCAAAATCGCATCGGAAACAGCATCACACACTTTGTCGGGATGTCCCTCGGAAACAGACTCGGATGTGAAAATGGCATTCTTTACGGACATAAACTCTCCTTTGCTATGGCTTCTACAAGACGCGGATACACTACAGTATTATTCCGCCAGTTCAAGAATTTCCGGCGAAATTCGGCCTACCAGCCGACGGCAGCGGGCCATAATTTCGTCTCCCGTGGCCAACGTCAACGCTTCTTCCGCCAACGCACGGGCTTCAGAGAGGTTCATCTGTCGGATAACATTCTTCACCAGTGGAACGGCCATAGGAACGGCGCTGAGCTCCTGCACCCCCAGCCCAAGCAGCAACGGCGTCAGGATGGGATTGCCCGCCATTTCCCCGCAAACACCGGTCCAAATACCCTGCCTCCGCCCGGCGTCAACGGTTTGGCGGATGAGTTTCAACACAGCAGGATGGGTGGGCTCATATAAATGGGCCACACGCTCATTGACCCGATCCACGGCCAAGGTGTATTGCACGAGATCGTTTGTCCCGATGCTGAAAAAGTCCACCAGCGGCGCCATCCATTCGGCACACAGGGCGGCGGAGGGAATCTCAATCATCACGCCGACTTCAATCTCGGCATTAAACGCCTTCTTTTCCGCACGTAGCTCGGCTTTGCACTCGGACAGGAAGGCGTTGGCATCCTGCACATCGGCAATTCGGCTGACCATGGGATACATGATTTTCAGGTTGGGGTTAAATGCCGAAGCGCGCAGAATGGCCCGAAGCTGGGTCTTGAATAGGTCCGGACGGCCAAGACACAGGCGAATGGCCCGCCATCCCATGAAGGGATTGGCCTCTTGGGACGTTTTCAGGCTGCCGGGCATTTTATCCCCACCCAAATCCAAGGTCCGCAGGATGACGGTTTCCGGCGCCAGGCGCTTGGCAACTTCGGCATAGGCTTGAAATTGCTCCTCTTCGTCCGGTGTATCGGCACGAGACAAATACACAAACTCACTCCGGTAGAGCCCAACGCCTTGGGCGCCGCATTCCACCACTCGGTCCACATCCGACGGCAATTCAATATTAGCGGACAGCATGATGCGGTGGGCATCCAAAGTGACGGCCGGTTCTTTGCGTAGGACGGCCAGGCGCTGCTGAATTTGCCCGCGCTCATTTTCAATACGGGCGTATGCCTGCTTGCGTGTCGCAGTGGGATTCACCAACAGGAACCCCCTGACGCCGTCCACAATCACTTCCGCCCCATCCGGAATCTGGCCTTCTAGGCTGAACACCCCCACAATGGCGGGAAGCCCCATGGCGCGGGCCATGATGGCGGAGTGGGAGGTCGGGCTGCCCAATTCCGTCACAAGGGCCAGAATCTGGTTGCGGTCGATCATCGCCAACTCGGATGGCGCCACATCATGCGCCATCAAAATCCGGGGGGAGTCCAGCCCGGCCCAAAAATCCCCTCCCCCACCGGAAAGGTTGCGCAGAATCCGCCGGGTGACATCCCGAATGTCCACGGCACGCTCCCGGAGATAATCGTCTTCCATCCCGAGCAGGGTCCGGACATAACGTTCCGACACATCTTTGAGGACTTTTTCCACATTCCGGTGGTCCTGATGGACGGAAGAACAGACCTCGCTGATGAAGGACGGATCGTCCACGACATTCAGATGGGCCTCAAAAATACGGGCGCTTTCGGTGCCCATGGCCTCGTTCACACGGGCTTGGATTTCATGAAGCTGTTCGCGGGTCTTCAGCAAGGCGTCTTCCAAACGCTGCATTTCACGGGGGATCTCTTCTTCGGAGACGGCACAATCCGGAACAGCCTGTTCGCCCGGCTCCAGCCAAAGCACCGTTCCCGAGGCAATGCCCGGCGAAACCCCAATCCCCTTGAATTTGAGTTCCTGTTCGGTCGTCATAACCGGCTCTATGCGGTTAATCCTCGAAAAACTTCTTTTCGAACAAATCGCTCAGCGCCTCCAGCGCCTCCGCAGCGTTCTCGCCCGAAGCAGAAAGAACCAGATGGGCCCCGTGATTGCCTTCCAGCGTGAGAAGCCCCATGATGCTCTTGGCATTCACCTTCACCCCGTTTTTCTCGATCAGGATCTCGCAGGAAAACCGCGTGGCGGCCTTGACCAGCAACGCGGCGGGGCGTGCATGAATGCCGTAACGGTTCAAGACCGTTACGTCTTTCTTCAGTACGTCCTTTTCGGTACTGGGTTTGCCGGGTTCGGGGCTCACGGGATATCCTTTCGGGCCAGCAACATCTTCAGCTGTTCATCCAATTCTTCGGCGGCGTTATGGCCCATCTGCTTCAGCCGCCGGTTCAACGCAGCGACCTCCACCACGTTTGTCAAATCACGGCCCGCCGCAACGGGAACCGTGATCAATGGAATCTCGACACCTAACACATTCCGCGTAGCGGTGTCCAGTCCCGTTCGATCGATATCATCTTCATTGACAATGGATTTTTGCATGCGGATGATGAGGTCCAAGCTCATTTTCTCCCGCATGGAGGCCACTCCGAAGAGCCGGGGGACATGAATGATGCCCAATCCACGGATTTCCATATGCTCCCGGGTAATCGGCACCGCAGAGCCCTGGATGACGCCCGTGCTGGCGCGGGTCAAAATCGTGGTATCGTCCGCCACCAGGCTGTGACCGCGTTTGATCAGGGCCAGAGCAATTTCGCTTTTCCCGATGCCGGGTTCGCCTTCCAGCAGCACGCCGATGCCATCAATTTCCACCATCGTTCCAGCGGCTCGAAGGCTCGGACTGGTCAGGTTTTGCATCAGCACGGTGGCGGCATTCATGAAATGGCCGGTCACCAGTTTGGTGCGGAACACCGGAATCCGCGTGCGCTCCAAAGTCAGGCGCGCATAATCCGGCACGCGGCGGCCGCGGGACATCACCACGGCGGGCACGCGGTTGAGCACTCGGAAGCGGCTCATGCGTTCCTCTTCCGGCAGGCTGGCTAGGTAAGACATTTCGGCAAGCCCCAGCACCTGGATGCGCCGGTTGGCAAAATAACGCAGGAATCCCGCTAGGGCCAGACCGGGACGATTGAGGGCCATCTCGGTGATCTCCCGGCCGACGGCATAGCGTTCGTTGATCTCCCACTCCAGCTCCAGCGACTCCCGGCCGGCGACAAAAAAGTCGGCAACGGTAATGACGGGGCGTTCAGCGGCGTTCCACATTGGGTTCATATGATGTAAGAGAACCGGTTGCCCGGCCCGGCAACCTCTTTCTATTCCGGCACAATTTCGGCATCCGCTAGGCGCTGGCGTTCGTGGTGTCGGTCGACCATCTTGTCATGGGCCTTCCGCAACTGCTTGTCCACTTTGAGCAGGGCGGCGTCAAAGGCGGTATACAAATCATCCGTGGTTTCCTGTGCCTCTGCAGTGAGCTTTTCACGCCCCTGCACGACGATCGTAGCGGTAAAGCGATACTTTTCATTCAAAAAAATCACATGGCAGGTCTCCACCCGAGAATATTCAGCCAGAATCGGCTCCAACCGGTCCATGACATATTCATGAATGGCTTCATTGACTTCCACATTTCGCCCCGTGATTTGAATGTCCATTACGGTTCCTTTTGTTGATTGTTGAGGTTGCTTGGCTCCATACACATCGTCATCACATGGTAAATTCCTTGCCCAGATATTTTTCGCGGGCCTGAGGATCGTTCACCAGAAAATCGCGTGTCCCTTCGCAGAGTACTCGGCCGGAGTAAATGACATACGCCCGATCAACCACGGAAAGCGTTTCGCGCACATTATGGTCGGTGATCAAAATGCCCAAGCCCCGTTTCTTCAAATCACGGATGATCTGCTGCACGTCAAATACGGCGAGCGGGTCCACGCCGCTGAAGGGTTCATCCAGCAAAATCAGGGAGGGGTTCGTGACCAAAGCCCGGGTGATCTCCAGCCGACGGCGTTCCCCCCCGCTGAGGGTATAAGCCTTCTGCTTCGCGAGGTAGCTGATCTTCAGCTCCTCCAACAGATACTCCAGCCGTTCCCGGCGTTCTCGAAGGCTTAAGGGAAGCGTTTCTAAAATCGCCAGAACATTCTCCTCCACCGTCAGGCTCCGGAAGATACTGGGTTCCTGCGCGAGATAGCCCAGTCCCATACGGGCCCGGCGGAACATGGGCAGGCCCGTCACATCGCGCCCTTTGAAATAGACCTTCCCCGCAGTGGGCTTGATCAAGCCCGTGATCATATAAAAGCTGGTGGTTTTGCCTGCACCGTTGGGCCCCAAGAGCCCCACGATCTCCCCTTCCCTGACATTCATGTCCACGCTACTGACCACTCGGCGGCGCCGATAGGCCTTCACCAGCCCGCGTGTTTCAATCAGCATGTCGTTTTCAAGCGATTCGACCACATGTACCTCTTCCTACGGGAATATACCTTGAATGTTGCACGGCGGCAAGCCCGCAAGGCCTCAGGGAGTGAAGAATGGGTCCGTCTCCGAACCGAAATCCTCCGTATAAATGATCAACCGGGCCTTGGGTTTGCACTCCACACGCTGCTGGTCGCGCCAAAATGTGATGACTTCGCCCTCCATGATATTGCGTCCCTGCATCACCTGGGGCGGCCCCCCGGCCAGAACGATTCGTCCGGAGGGAACATCATAGGTCGCCATCTCCGAGCGCGCTTTTTTATCGCCCTGGGAAAGCAGGACCTTTCCCTCCGCCTTGACGGTTTGGGCGCCGCCGTCTTCGGTGAAGATGATGGTGAGGCGCTGGGAGCTCAATTGGAGACGTGGATCGTTCACGAGCACATTGCCTTCGAACAAGGCGAATTTCTTGATGTAATCAAATGTCAGCTTGTCCGATGTGATCACCGTGGCATCGGCAGAGGCTTCCAAGAAACGGCCATCATCCTCCAATGCCGCCTGCGTCCTCCCCGCGCCAAACCCGGCCAGCAGAACCGCCAAGCCCAATTCAAGCCATTTTCCTGTTTTTTTCATGTCTTCACCTCATTCAAAATCGCTTCATTCCAAAAACAGGGGGGCGGGCATCGTTCCGGTTTCAATATCCGCCAAAGGCTCCACCGATTCCGGCGCAATAATGAAAGCGTCGGTTTGAGCATCCAGCGTAACCTTCACATTCCGAAAAATCTGAAACTGTTCATTTTCGCCGTTCCAAGCGAAGCCGTCCCCGGTCAACACTCCTTTTTCCGTCACAATGCGGATGTGTTCTTTGGATGCCGCCCGCTTGCGGCCGGGCGCATAGGCGCACTCGGGGGATGTGACGCGTGCGGAAACCTCGCCCTCGTGGAACAATTCCATTTTCAGGCCGGTCAGCTGAATGATATCCTCCGGCAGGAATGTGGCGGTTTCACCGTAAAGTTGCTGTCTGGGCGTTCCGTCTGGATTGTATTCCGGCAGATGAAAGCCCTTCACCGTCTGCCCTTCCAGCTGGGCCCATGCCCCTGTGCCGCCCACCAGCCACAGCAGGGCGATTCCACGCCACGCCACCTTCAAGATTCTATTTTTCCACATTTCCATGCATTTCCACGCCCAAGCGCGCCCTTTGGATTGTCATAATCCATTTGAAGGCAAATCGCAATGCAATTCCGCCGCCGAACCGGCCCCTTGTCGGCCTGAAGCGACGGACAAGCGACCTTCCGCACGCACAAGCTCCCGGAGGCGGGGATAATAGTCCAAAATCCGTTTCAACTGGATTTCGTTGCCCCCCCCGCTCCAGTTGGCATACCAAAGGGCCGATACTCGTCCGGCGGGGAACGTGAGAATCTGTTGCCGGTTGCGCTGGACTGCCCAGATTCGGGTTTCCTGCAGAACGGCCATGGCCCAAAACCATAAATCGTCCACCGTTGGAGCCACTTCCATAAAGAGGTCCTCCCGGAAGATGTCCTCGTGCAGGCTGTGAGGCGGATACAAGACCCCATGGCACCCGAGGAAGGAATTCAGCAAGGAGGGCGGATGGTGATACGCATGCCACTCCCACTCCGTAAACGGCCGGACCGCCTCTTGGGCATCCAGCGTAACGCGGTGGGTCAACCCGGCACGGATCAGACGGGGTGTTTCCAGATGGGCCTCATACAAGCTCTTCAGCCAGTGGCGGGGATAAAAGACATCATCATCCGCCGTGACCAGAATGTCTTCCGGAAAGGCCCGGAGGGCAGGAACAAGTTTTTTATACGACCGAAGGTCCCGGCACCACCGAATGGACAGCCCCCATTGCCGCAAGCGAAGGGCTTCCTCCGGCAGGTCCTTTTCCCTTCCGGGAAACTGATCTTCCGCCAGCCACAGCACCAAGGCATCCGGCTTCAGACTCTGGCGCAAAAGCGAATTCACCGTGTGGTGAATGGTGGAAATTCGTTGTGGATGGGAGGTCAGCGAAACCACCAGCCGGGGAGAACGCGGCGACTCAGTCAAGCCGTATTCCGTAGCCGCCGTATAATGGCAGGGACGGATCTTCAACTCATAATGTTCCCTCACCCACTCCCGCAGTCGGCGGAACGGAGGGAACCGCAATGTTTTTTTTATCAGGGGCTTGACCATCTTACAACCATACCTTCACGTGTACCACGCCGGAGAGACTATCACGACGCATCGGAATTCTCCAGAAAACGATTTTCATCCGGCGGCAGGACCTGCGCGCACACGCGGAAAACCACATGCGGCATGTCTGTGCCGTGGAAGTGCTTCCCCCGCCGGGAAACGGGGAGCATTCCGTCCCGGATCGCCACCAGATTGGAAGGCAGGCTCCCCCGGGCAGGCCCAGGCCGCCTCTACCGCGTCCTGGCGGGCTAATCCGCATTGCCCGCTGAACGTCTCCCATTCGGGGAGAACAACCATCCACAATCCATAGCCGAGCGACTGGCAGCATTCTCGCAGTTTCTCCAGCCATCGGCGGACTTCGGGAAAGGCATGTTCATGGCCCCCCATAACCACAGAATCCTGCAGAATCAAGCGTAAGGCGGGAAGGTCTTCCGGGGACATTTCCCGGAAGACCACCTGCTCCGTCTGTAAAACTATGATAGCGGGGGGGGAGAGATTTCTCCTGATGGGTACCCGGCCGGTTATGCCATTACCGTCCGCACCTATTCGCTCGAGGCACGCGGCATGGTGATCCGGCGGGAAGAAGCCTGTCTGGATACCCGCCAATCAAGGCCGGGGTCTAGGCAAACAGGCTCCGGCATTTAGGGATTCTTCAGCCGTTCCACCGTCAGGGCCAATGCCAGATCCTCCGCATTCCTGATGCAAAGGGAGGGCGGCGACGTCACAAAACGCAATGGCTCGCCCAACGCCAGCATGGCGCTCAAATCGTTTTTATGGGTCTTCCGCTCCTTGACGGTTTTGGGATAGGCCTTCATCAAGGCCTTGCGTGAATAGGTCTGGGGGGAGATGATCTTCCAGACCACCGCATCCTCCGGCGCACGGGACACATAGACGCCCTTTTGGGTGCAAACCACCGGTTCCGTCAATTCAACGGCGGCAATGCCGGAGCCATGGCGGCGGGCGGCCTTGATGGTTTCGGAAATGAGGGAGGCTTCCAGAAACGGGCGGGAAGCATCATGCACGCACACCCACTCTGCTTCATCATCCACATATTCCAGCGCCGACGCCATGGAGGCGGAGCGCTTGGCTCCAGCCAGCACAATTTTCTTCACCTTGGAAAAACCATACATCTGCACCATGCCCAGCACGCTTTCCGCCCGGTCACGGCTGATGGAGACCACAATGCCTTCGATGTCTGGGCACTGCATGAACGCACTCAGGGAATACGCCAGCACAGGCCGATCGTTCAAGTAAAGAAAGGCGGTTTCAATCTCGGAGGAAATCCGTTCGGACTTTCCGGCGGCCAATATCAACCCCCAAGCCTTTTGTTTCATATGTCGCTCCTCTGGCTCATCTCGCTTCTATCTTGCTTCATTAGGATCCCTTCAGGTCAATCTGCGCATTTAATAGTTTGCGAATGAATTGAAGATATGTCAAGTTCAAGTGAATCTTGGCGCTTTTTTTCGAATCGTCCCGATCTGGGTACACAAGAGAAAGCATCCGCTCCAGTCCCCTCTTGCGAAAACAAGCCGAAAAAGAAACGAGACAGTCCCCCCCCCTACCGCCATGCAGGCTGATCTCCCCCGCTCGAGAACGGCATCTGGAGGCTTTCGCGCGTCACGGCGGGAGGGACCACAGGCGTTGCCTCATCTCCATATCCCAGCCTAGGCGAAGAAGCACCAAAGGCCGGCATGGATACGCGTCCGGAGCCTTGTTGGGCATTCCATCCGCCATGCCAACTGGAATTCACAGGGATGGCCCTAGTTTCCCTGCTGTTCATGCCCCCCCACCCCGCAGACACCGGCGCAGCAAACGAAACGGGAGCGGTACGCGTGGAGGACGCCTCCGGCTCCGGCCGCACCGTCAAACCCGCCCCGCTTGGACGGGATGGCGCGGAAGGCAGACTTTCCCTCCACGCACCCAAATCCGGCCGCACGGCAGACGACATGTCGGAAATCAATTTAGCTGTTTGGCTCATTTCCGCCATCGGGAAAGCAGACGTAGGCAACGGCGCCGACCGGTTCGCAGGCCGTTGAATGGCGCCGGAGAGCAAAGGCCGGGCGGCGCCTGTTTCCGGCGCAGGTTCCATCCTAGACGCCGTCGGCTGCCCCCCCCCCCCGGCCGCCGCCGGACCCATCACCCCGCCGGAAGCCGTCGGCCCACTGCGCGAGACCATCCCGCTTCCGTCTCCTGAAAGGCTGGCAACGGATTGGAGCAATTCCACCTCCCGTAAAACAGCCGCCATCTCCTCCTCCTGCGCTCCCTCCACCGGAAGGCTCGCCGCCGCCACATCGGCCGCCAACCAGCCCCAGGAAGAGGCCGTCGTATTCAGCAATACGCCTTCCGCCGCATTGGTGGCGGTTTGGCCGAGGGTGGGAAGCGGCAAACTACCGGCCAGCCAGTTGCGGTCTTCCGTCGCTTTGGAGCGGCCGCCATCACCGCCGGTTCCGGGAACGGGCCCACCAACCGGCGTGTTCCGCCGACCGAAAACAGACGTCCCCTCTCCGAACGTCACTTCCAAAATGGTTTCCTGGCCCATCCACGCCTCTTGGTCGCGACGGTCCCGGGCCTGTTTTTGGGCCGACACATCCAAAGCCACTTCCCCCAGCATGTGGGCGGCGCCGGACTCATCGTAGAACTGAATCGGCTGGGAATAGTCTCGATGGATCGGCACCTCCCGCCCAGCCGTTCCCGGCACGCAAGCCCAACCTCCCACCACAGCCAACAGACCGCATATGACATGGTGTGTTTCCATTTCCCTGCCGACTTTATACAATCCCGCCCACCATTTCAATCCGTGTCCTTGCATCCGGTCGCAAATTTGTCCTATCATGGGCCCCTATGAAACGACTGTTCAGGTTCCTTTTCCTTTCAACCATCGGGTTTGCCGCTGCCTCTGGGGCGCAGACCAATTCCAGCGGTATCCTTCTGGACAGCTATTCCGCCATTGTCAACGGCAAGGTCATCACCATCGGTGAAGTGCTCGACACCATGCGGATGGCCCAGGAAAGGCTCATGGCCCAATACTCGGGGCGCGAGCTGGAAGAAAAAATCATGGAAGAATACGGGAATGCCCGCAACCTGCTGGTGGAATCCGAACTGATTCTGCTGGATTTCACCCAACAAGGCATCACCCTACCCGACCGCGCCATCGAGGACCACATCAATTCCGTCATTCACGACCGCTTCAACAACGACCGGACCGCATTTTTGAGGGCTTTGGCCGACGAACGCCTGACCTATAGCGAATGGCGAACCCAAATGATGAACCAGCTGATTTCCCAATTAATGCGCCAAAAGGAAGTCGCCTCTAAAATCCTGATCACCCCGTTTGACATACAAACCACATATGAAGCCAACCGGGCCGCTTATGCCCGACCCGAGCGCGTCCGTCTGAATCTCTTCGTCCTGCCGCCGGACACCCAGGTGAACATCAGCCGCTTGGACCGCCGCCTGCACGATGGGTCACTCACGTTTGAACAGGCTGCCCCGGTGGGCACCCTGCAGCCCGGCAATGAATTCATCGAAACCGCCCATTTGAACCCATCCATTCAAGCCGCCATCCAAAACCTGCCGCCCGGCGGCATCTCCGGAGCGGTGGAAATTGAAGGCTCCACCTATTTCATTCAAGTGGCGGAGCGGCAGGAAGCGCGCATTCAGCCGCTGGACGAAGTATCGGCGGACATCGAACGCGACCTTCGGCGGGCGGAATTCGAACGCTTGAATAAAATCTGGATGGATTCCCTCCGTAGCAGGTATTTCATTCAGTATTTCTCGCACGACCTGTTTAATTAATTCCCGAAGCGGCCATGCCCAAACCCCGCACCACCACCTTCGCCATTACCGCTGGAGATCCCAACGGCATTGGGCCTGAGGTGGCCTTGAAGACCGCCACCGCCAGTCAGCCGCCCGGCCGCCGCATTGTGCTGGTGGGCCACCGTGCGGTTTGGGAACGGACGGCGGAAGCCCTCCATATTCCGCTGCCCCCCCAGGTGGAAACCCTGCAGGAAGCCATGCCGCCGGTTTCCACATGGGATCCCGACATGGCCCCCACTCCCCGCCATGCCCCCGGCCATCTCCGCTCGGATGCCGCCAAAGCCGCCTATTCCTATATTCTGGCCGCCACGGCTGCCGCCCAAAACCAGTTGGTGGCTGGCATCATCACCACCCCCATCAACAAGGAAGGGTTTCAGCTTGCCGGCATCCATGAACCCGGCCACACGGAACTGTTGGCCCGACTGACCGGTACGCGGCGCTATGCCATGATGTTGTTCGGCCGGCAAATCCGCGTGGTGCTCGCCACTCGCCACCTTCCCCTTCGCGATGTACCGGATGCGCTCACTACAGATGCCATTGTCGACGCCGTCTCCATGCTGGCCCGGGCGCTGCCGTGGATGGGGCTCAAGCGTGCACGGATCGGTGTTTGCGCATTGAATCCACACGCCGGGGATGGCGGCGCTTTGGGCAGTGAGGAAAAAACCGTCATCATTCCGGCCGTCCGTCACTGCCAGCGAAAAGGCTGGAACGTCACAGGTCCGATTCCGGCCGACGCCATTTTCCACCAGCATCTCGCGGGACATTTCGATGCCGTTGTCGCCATGTACCACGACCAAGGCCTGGCGCCAATGAAAATGCTTTCCTTTGATGACGGCATCAATCTGACGCTGGGGCTTCCCATCATCCGGACCTCGCCCGATCACGGCACGGCATACGACATTGCCGGCCAGGGGCTAGCCAATCCCGCAAGCACCCTCGCCGCCCTCCACTGGGCCGCACGCCTTGCCACACGCCCCAATCCGTGGGCCCAGAGCCCATCCACGCCAGCCATTTGATTTTGTTGACGGACCCGAGGTTTTTCAGCTCCAGGAACAACGCCGTATCCGACTGTTTCGTTCTTGAGGCTCGCCTTGTGGGGTTAGCACTCATCGTGACACTCCCGGGACACGCTGATCCCCCCCTCCCTCCCCCGGTTTGAAAAAGCCGACTCATCGCTCCCCGATGCCTGCCGCAGAATTTTGTTGCATAAACCCATCCGCTCGGGATAAATATGAGCCCATGTTGAAATCGTTGTTTAGCTTTGGCTTTTCCTTCTTCCGCTTTTTTCAAAGCGGGCCGGGTGAGGTTTGTGCATAAGCCGTAAGCAACAGCGCATGCAGAAGTGATCCCGGTCGAAAGACCGGGATTTTTTTATGGAGAAATCAGGATGAACATTGCCATTCAAGGATACGAAGGAAGTTTCCACCACATTGCCGCCCTCCGGTATTTTGGGCCGGACAGGGAAATTGTCTCCTGCCCCACCTTCCGGGATGTCGCCTTCCGCGTGGAGCAAGGGGAGGCCCCCTATGGCGTCATGGCCATTGAAAACTCCATCGCCGGCAGCATCATGCCCAATTACCGCATTCTGCAAAACCCGCACCTGCAGGTGGCCGGGGAAGTCTATCTGCCGATCCAGCAGAACCTGATGGCCCTTCCCGGAATGGACCTGGCCCAGATCGAGGAAGTCCATTCCCACCCCATGGCTCTCCTCCAATGCATGGACTACCTCGATGAACACCCCACCTGGACGCTCGTCGAAACCGCCGACACCGCCTGGAGCGCACGGCATCTTGCCGAAACCGAAAGCCGAAAATCCGCCGCCATCGCCAGCACGCTGGCCGCCCAGTTGTACGGCTTGGAAATTCTGGCCCCCGCCATCAATACCATCCACCCAAACTACACCCGGTTCCTCATTCTGAAACAGGCCGATCCACACGTCGCAACGGAGGGCGACAAAGCCTCCCTCTACTTCAAAACCCGCCACTGCCGCGGCGCCCTGCTTCAGGTTCTTCGCCAACTGGAGGACTCTTCCATCAATTTGTCCAAGCTGCAATCCTACCCCATCCCCAGCGAGCCCTGGCATTACCTCTTTCACGTGGATATGGAATTCGAGGCCATCGAGGACTATTTCCAAGCCGTGAAGAAAATGGAACAGGTGGTCGAAGAGATGCACATCTACGGCGTCTATAAAAAAGCAGCCCATGATGATCCCCGCACGTGAACCATTCCAGAATAAGGCCTGGATGCCGGACCACCCGGCCCTTCAGCTCCCGAAGTCCCTCCCCACCACACCCATAACCCAGGAACCCCCATGACCTCCAACCCCACTCCCCGCCGCCCCCTCATCATCGCAGGCCCCTGCAGCGCCGAAACCGAAGAGCAAACCCTGCAAACCTGCATTCAGCTCGCCGCCACTGGCCTTGTGGATATGCTCCGGGCCGGCGTCTGGAAGCCCCGGACCCAGCCCGGCACCTTCGAGGGCGCCGGGCTGAAAGGCCTTGCCTGGCTGGCCAAAGCCAAAAGCATCACCGGCCTGCCCATCGCCGTGGAGGCCGCCTGCGCCAAACACGTGGAAAACGCCTTGGAATTCGGCGTGGATATGCTCTGGCTCGGCGCACGAACCACCGTCAATCCGTTCAGCGTTCAGGATGTCGCCGATGCCGTCCGGGGAACCGGCACCCAGGTCTATCTCAAAAACCCGATGGTTCCGGACGTGGCTCTATGGAGCGGCGCCGTCGAGCGCATGCTCCAGGCCGACGTGCCGTCGGAAAACCTGGGCCTCATCCACCGGGGCTTCTCCCACACGGGAACCTGCGAACACCGAAACGCCCCCATGTGGCACCTGATCTTCGATATGCGCAGCCGCTACCCCACCCTGCCCATGATTTGCGACCCCTCGCATATTTGCGGCACCCGCGACACCCTGCTCTCCGTCTCCCAGCAGGCGGCCGATCTGAGTTATGACGGGCTGATCATTGAAAGCCATATCCATCCGGACCAGGCGTGGAGCGACGCCCGGCAACAATTGAGGCCCATGGATCTCGCCCGCCTGCTCAGCGCCATCCAATGGCGGGAAAATAGCACCGACACCCCCGCCTATGCTCGCGCCATGGAGCAATTCCGCCACCAAATCGACCAAATGGATGAAGAAATCTTCTCCCTTCTCGCCCGGCGCATGGACATCGCCGAAAAAATCGGCCGCATCAAACAGGAAAACAACGTCGCCGTCCTTCAGGGAAGCCGATGGAGCCAAATCGTGAACAACATCCTTTCACGCGCCCCCGCGCTCCGGCTGAGCGAAGAATTCCTCCGCACCGTGCTGAATGCCATCCATCAGGAAAGCATCCAACGCCAGAATGCGATTTTGAACTCCACAATACCACACCACATTCCATGAAGCTCTCTTGAGCGGAGGCCGACAGACGCGCCAGCGAATAACATGGGATTCTTTGTCATTTGCTGCCAAGGGTCTGCCACACCAGCCAGCTCATGATTCCATACATCAAAAAGATGGCAGGTCGCCCGCTCCCGTCCATCCCTTTCGTCCACGTGGGCGCCAAGCGGAAACCACAAAAAACAACAAGCGGGCAAGACGATAGAACCACCCGCATTTTCATTCTTTATTGTTCGGTAACTGCGAGCCCGAGTTGTCCCCCAGGCAAGGAGCTCCCTTGCGTGAGCAAAACCATGAGGCAAACGACAACCTAAAGGGACATCCGCAACCCAGGACTCGACATTTCAATGGCGGGACGACAGAACAACTTGTTCCGAAGACAGAATATGCCATTCTGTCCTAAATCTACAATGTTCTATTATAATATTACCCTACTTTAACCATTTTTCAGTATAATAATAAGACTATCTCCATTGCTTTTAATCGTATGGTAATAGGAATCAAAAATTGTCTTGTAAGCCGGACTTTTATCATCCAGATTATCATCCTCAGCGAGGCTCAGATGATAATATTCTGTAAGCAACATATATCCCCAAGGACGCCAGGCACTC
>JAISGX010000055.1 GCA_031262805.1 Verrucomicrobiota bacterium
GTGGCCCAGATGGTTCGCCTGATGGAAGAAGCCATGGAGCAGGGGGCCGGTGGGCTCAGTAGCGGTTTGGTTTATGCCCCCGCCATGTTTGCGGAGAAAGAGGAACTGGTGGCCCTGGCGTGCGTGGCGGCCCGCCGCAAGGGGCTGTATGCCACCCATATGCGTAGCGAGGGCGACCACCTGCTCGAAGCGATGGACGAAGCGCTACAGGTGGCCCGGGAAAGCGGCGTGCGTCTTCAACTCTCCCACCTCAAAACAGCGGGCGCGGCCAACTGGGCGAAGGGTGAAGCCGCCCTGGCGAAAATTCGTTTGGCCCGCGAGGCGGGGGTGGATGTGGCGGCCGACCGATATCCCTACACCGCTTCCTGTACGGATCTGGACGTCATCCTGCCGACATGGGCGGGACAGGGAGGACGGGCCGCCATTTTGCAACGGCTACGCGATCCGGCCATCCGGAAAACAATCCGTGCGGAAATGGCGGCAGAGCGGGAGGAGGCCTATTGGGACCGGGTATGGATCGGTAGCACGCGGCATCCGGAAAATCAGGCCTTCACCGGACGGCCCCTGCGGGAAGCCGCCGCGGCGTGGGCATGTCCACCGCTAGATGCCGCCTTGCGGTTGATGGATGCGGATGAGTTGTTCACCAGCGGGATTTTTTTCGGCATGAGCGAGGAAAATATGTGGAAGATTTTGGCCGAACCCTGGGTGATGTTGGGCTCGGATGCGTCGATCCGTTCACCCGTGGGGCCCTTGGGCCAGGACCATCCCCATCCGCGTGCCTATGGCACGGTTGGACGTTTTTTATGTGCCGTGGTGGAGGGCAGGAGCGTTTCCCCGGCGGAGGCCATCCGCAAGATGACCAGCCTGCCCGCCGAACGCTTTCGGTTGAAGGATCGCGGCGTGCTGAAGCCAGGCGCATGGGCCGATGTGGTGGTGGTGAATCCGGCCACCGTCCGGGATGCCGCCACCTATGAGCAACCGCACCGGTTTTGTGAAGGAATTCCGGCCGTCTGGGTGAACGGCGTGCCGACCTTGGTCGACGGCCGGGAAACCGGAAACCGCGGCGGCCGGTTTTTGACGCCCGCCGGAATATGATGGGACCATGGAAAAGAAAAAAGCCAATGTGAACTCTGCGCCGCCAATGGACGGGAAAGGGGGCGCCGGGGGGAGTGCGGCACTGTCGGTGCCGCCGCCATCGCCGGCCGATCGCGCTTTTTTGAAGGAGGCCTTCCAGCCGGGCGGCAAGCGCATGATTCGCGGCTTGGAAGAGGGAGCGCGCGCTTGGTTGGCCCTGGTGGCTTCCCGCGCCGCCAAGGGGCTGGTGGTGGTGGTGGCGGAGAGTTCCCGTGCGCTGGATCTGCTGGCCCAGGATTTGACGGCCTTGGGCGCGGGCGAAACCATCCTCCGCCTTCCGGCATTGAACAACGAAGCCTCCCGCCTGGCCTCCGGCCTAGCGGCGCCTGAAGTGGCGGGGGAACGGTTGCATGCCCTTCACCGCTGTATGGCCTGGAAGGGGCGGGGCATTCTGGTCACCTGCATTCAGGCCATGCTGGAACCCGTTCCGGCGCCTGAGGAGATGAAACGGATGGGCGAGCATGTGGCCGTGGGCCGGGAGTATGACTTGGATACCCTTTCAGAACGCCTGGCGGGGTCCGGCTACGAATTTGAAGCCGAAGTCCTAGCTCGGGGGCAGGCCACGCGCCGCGGCGGGCTACTGGATGTCTGGCCCCTCACGGAAGACCTTCCCGCCCGCCTAGAATTTTTCGGCGACACTTTGGAATCCATCCGGCTGTTTGATCCATCCGTCCAACGCTCGCTGGAGAACATCCGGATGCTGGAGATTCCTCCCGCCACCATGGAAACGGAATTTTCGAAACAAGTGGCGGTGGAATCCTATTTCCCGAAAGATGCCTCCTTCGTCTGGCTTGATCCGGACGGCTTGCTGCACCACTACGCCATGAGCGTGGAATTATCCGGCCGTGAAGTCGCAAAAACCGATGCCCGGCAGGCCGCCATTTGGCAGGAGTTCACCAACTGGCGCTTGACGCTGGAAAAAGGATTTTCCGGTGGCCATCTGGATGTCGGGGGAACGGAGGACGGCTTGGTCCGCGAGCTGGGCGTCCGGCCCTATGAAGGCCTGCCGCCGCTCTCGGAACAATCCATCCCGCCGGATGTGCTGGAGAAGGAACGCCGGAAACTTTTCGAGGGGCTTCAAACGCGCACCGCGGAGGGTTGGCGGATCCATTTGTTTTTCGGCGCGGCGGCCGCCGCTCGTCGTTTTACGGCGGTCTATGGGGAGTTGCCCGGCGCGGAGATTCATTCGCACACGCTGAGCGGCGGCTTTGAGGTGCCGGGGGCCAAATGGATGGCGGTGGCGGAATCCGATTTCTACGGCACCCGAAAGAATGCGCCCACCCGGCGGAAAGCCCGGGGGCGGGCGGCGGCCATCACGGATGCCACCGGCGAGCGGCTGACGGATTGGTCGGACCTGCGCCCCGGCGAGCTGGTGGTGCACGTGGACCACGGCATCGGCAACTATCTGGGGCTCTATGAAATTGTGTTCGATGGCCAGTTGCAGGAAGTGCTGGCGGTGGAATACGCCGGGGGAGCCCGGCTTTATGTGCCGACCAGCCAAACCCACCTGCTGAGCCGCTATGTCGGCGTGGGTCGGAGCAAGCCCCAGTTGCATACCCTTGGCGCCGCCCGCTGGCTGAAGGAAAAAGTGGCCGCCGAACGTGCCGCAAGCGACTTGGCTGCGCAGATGCTGGAAACGCAGGCCAAACGCGCCGCGCTGGATGGACATGCCTTCGCCAAGGATCATCCGTGGCAGTACGATTTTGAGCAGGCCTTCCCGTATTCTGAAACCGCCGATCAGCTGCATGCCATTGAAGAAGTGAAGCGGGATATGGAATCCACCCGTCCCATGGACCGGCTGATCTGCGGCGACACGGGCTATGGGAAAACCGAAGTGGCCATGCGGGCTGCCTTCAAGGCGGTGATGGATGGCAAGCAGGTGGCCGTGCTGGTCCCCACCACGGTTCTGGCGCAGCAGCACTACGAAACCTTCATCGAGCGCATGGGGCGTTTCCCCGTCACCATTGAAGTGGTCAGTCGCTTCCGCTCCCAGGTGGAACAGGCGGAGGTGCTGGCGCGCACAGCGCAAAAGAAGGTCGATGTGTTGATCGGCACGCACCGCCTGGTTCAGCCGGATGTCCGGTTTGCCGATCTGGGCCTTGTCATCATTGATGAGGAGCAACGCTTTGGCGTGGCGGCGAAGGAACACCTCAAGCGCATGCGGGAGATGGTGGATGTGTTGACGCTTTCCGCCACGCCCATTCCCCGCACGTTGTATTTAAGCCTGACGGGCGCTCGCGACATGAGCGTCATCCAGACCCCACCGCGGGAACGCCTTGCCATTGAAACCTATATTGCCCAGGATTCCGACGAATTGATCCGGGATGCCATCCTGCGCGAAGTGAACCGCGGCGGCCAGGTGTTCTTTCTGCACAACCGGGTTCAGAGCATCCAATGGATGAAAAAACGGCTGGAGGCCCTGGTGCCCGACATTCGCATCGGCGTTGGCCACGGGCAGATGTCCGAGCGCGCCCTCGCGGATGTGATGCACCGATTTGTGCGCGGAGATTACGACCTGTTGCTGTGCACCACCATCATTGAAAGCGGTGTGGACATCCCCAACGTTAATACCATCCTGATCGACCGGGCCGACCGCTTCGGCATGGCGGACCTCTACCAGCTGCGCGGGCGGGTGGGGCGTAGCAAAAACCAGGCCTATGCCTATCTCCTGCTGCCCCGCCACGGGCACCTCTTCGCCACCGCCCGGCAGCGCATCAGCGCCATTCGTCGGCACAGTAGCTTGGGCGCCGGATTCAAGCTGGCTCTGCGGGACCTCGAAATCCGCGGCGCGGGCAATGTCCTGGGGGCGGCCCAGAGCGGGCATATTGCCGCCGTGGGGTTTGATTTATACTGCCAGTTGCTCGACCGCACCGTGGCGCGCCTCAAAGGCGAAGTCCCCCGGCCCGTCATTGAAGTGCAGGTGCATTTTGATTTCCTGGACCTCACGCCCGATCCAGAGCGGGAGGAGAAGGCGGCGGTTATTCCGCGCGGATATGTGGAGGACGAAAACCTGCGCATCGGGATTTACCGCAAGCTCGCCGGCATTTCGTTTGAAAACGAAGTGGGCGCTCTGGAGGAGGAACTGCGCGATCGCTTCGGCCTGCCGCCTGCGCCGGTTCGCCGGTTGCTCACCATCGCCCGGTTGCGGGTGGTGGCTGCGGCCCTGGGCCTGCGGAGCATCGCCACCGATGGCGACCGGCTGCTTTTGGGTAGGCGTCGGCATGAGTTTCTGATGCCCGGCGGCCGCCACATCCGCCTGCATCGGCATGGTGCGGATGACCGGCTGGCCGAAATTGAAAAACGGCTGCGCCAGTTGCTCAACGGGGAAAAACAGCGGGATGGGAGGCGGAACAAAGGTTGACGACCAAGAGATGCGGTGAGCGCGCCCGGTACGGATCTTTTGGCGGCCGCGCAAGCGGAATCCGGATAAATAGGAACTTCCTATGCGTTCCCTGTGCCTCAAGAGGGGCCACTCTCCGTCTGGAGGGGAAAAGCTCCGGCAGCTTGTCACCCGCCGGGTTTTAAGGCATAGTGCACCGCCATGAAGGCAGACAATAGGAGGAAGGCGGGCCACAGATGGGTCTGACCCGCTGGATTACCGGCGCACTAGGCTGGGTGCTGACCGGCGGCCCCATCGGCGCGTTGCTCGGGTTTGCCGTGGGCTCCCTGCTGGAGTCTGCCGGACGGAACCCTCCGGCGTCGGAACAGAAGACGGCCCGGAATGATTTCATTGCCAGCCTGCTGGTGTTGGCGGCTGCTGTCATGAAGGCCGATGGACGCAGCACCCGCACGGAGCTGGGCGTCATCCGTCGCTTTCTGGTGCAGCAGTTCGGCTCCGACATCGCCCAAAGCGCCCTCTTGACCCTGCGGGATTTGCTCCCCAAAGAGATTCCCATTGACGACGTGTGCCGTCAGATTCGCCTGAATATGAACTATTCGCAACGGATGGTGTTGCTTCATTTCCTGTTCAACATTGCCTATGCCGATGGCGAGTTGCATCAACAGGAACGACGCCTGTTGCAACACATGGCCACGCAGCTCGGCATTCAGTCCGGGGATGTCCGCTCCATTTCCGCCATGTTCGCGCCAAAAACCAACCTTCAGTCCGACTATCAGATCCTCGAAATTTCCGCCTCGGCCTCCGACGAGGAGGTTCGCAAGGCTTACCGCCGCATGTCCATGAAACATCATCCTGACAAAGTGGCGCATTTGGGGCCCGAATTTCAAAAAACCGCCACAGAAAAATTCCAGAGCGTCAGCGCCGCCTATGAGCGCATCAAGAAAAATCGGGGCATGAAGTAGGCGCGGGATGAAGACAACACCCAATGGCGAGCGGATCCATCTGACGTTGTTCGGACGACGCAATGTGGGAAAATCCAGTCTGATCAATGCACTCACCGGACAGGAAGTGGCGCTTGTTTCCCCCGTCAAAGGCACCACCACCGATCCCGTCTGGAAGGCCATGGAACTGCTCCCGTTGGGGCCCGTGGTGGTGACGGACACCCCCGGGCTGGATGATATCGGGGCTTTGGGGGCCGAACGCGTCCGGCGCACGCTGGAAACCGTGCGGAAAACCGATGTGGCCCTGTTGGTCACGGATGCGGCTGGCGGAGTGGGGCCGCTCGAAAAAGAATGGCTGGCCCGGTTGGCGGACCGCCGCATTCCGGTTGTTCTGGTGTTCAATAAAAGCGACGAAGCGATGCCTTCGTCGGCACAGATGGATGGAGCCGCCCGGTGGACCGGGGATGGCGTCCATATCGTTTCCGCCGCCACCGGTGCAGGGGTGGAGGAGCTCAAGACCGCCTTGGCGCACCGGCTTCCGCCTTCTGCATCCGACCGAAAGTTGGTGGGGGATCTGGTTGCGCCCGGCGATGTGGTGCTCCTGGTCACGCCCATCGATTCTGCAGCGCCCAAGGGGCGGTTGATTTTGCCGCAGCAGCAGGTGCTCCGCGACCTGCTGGACGCATCCGTTTTGGCCGTTGTGGTCAAGGAAACGGAACTGGCGGCGGCGTTGAAAGCCTTGAAGGCCCCTCCCCGCTTGGTGGTGACGGATTCCCAGGCGTTCGCCTACGTGGCGGCGTTGCTGCCTGTGGAAACCCCGTTGACCTCTTTTTCCATTCTGTTCGCCCGTTTCAAGGGGGATGTACAAGCCTTGGTGGACGGTGCGCGGCATGTGGCCGCATTGAAGGACGGCGATCGGATTTTGGTGGCGGAAGGCTGCACCCACCACCGGCAGCAGGAGGATATCGGCACCGTCAAAATTCCCCGCTGGCTCTCGGAATCCACCGGCAAGTCGCTTCAATTCGTCCATACGGCAGGAGGAACCTATCCCGCAGATCTTGGGGAGTATGCCTTGGTGGTGCACTGCGGCGGATGCATGTTGAACCGGCGGGAAATGCAAGCGCGGATTCAGCAAGCGCGCAACGCCGGAGTGCCGATCGTCAACTACGGCGTGCTGATTGCCTGTCTGGAGGACATCTTGCCGCGTGCGCTTCAGCCGCTCGGTTTGACGTTTTAGGCGGAGGCCATGCCCTCCGCGTGGATATGGGGCTATTTCGGTGCGAGCAGTTTGGCGAACAGCCGCCGGGCATTCGCCGTGCTTTGCTCAGAAATGTCGCAAATGGAAACTCCGCGCTCTTTAGCCAGATGCAGGGCCACATAGGGGATATAGGCCGGCTCCGAGATGGCTTTTTCGTTTTCATCCTCCAAATAAGGCGGAATGGCCTCCGGCAGGGCAGGAGGCAAATCGGGGGCATCGGATTCCAGCACGAAATGCCCCTCCGGTACCTGTGCCGCATTTTCGCGCCCCCGTTGGTTTTTCGGCCGGGTTAGGCTGCCGCCGAAGGAGATGTAAACGTTTTTTGCCGTCAGCTGGGCCAGAACGTCCGGCGGACCGGAATAGGCGTGGAGCAACACTCCGGCGGGATGGGGGGGCTGGTTCAGCAGGATGTCCAGCAGAGGCTGCCAGGCATCGCGGCAATGGATGCTCACCGGCAAGGCCAATTCGTAGGAGAGGTCCAGCTGGGTTCGGAAAACCGCCGCACGCTCTTCATCCAGATCGTCGTTCATACGGCCGTCGAGCCCAATCTCGCCCACCCCGCAGCAGCGATCGGCCAGGATGCCGCGGAGGTGTTCCAGCCAGTTTTTGGAGCGGGTATACACAAACCACGGGTGGATGCCGAAGGAACACCGGACCAAGTCGGGATAATCATCCGCCAGCACGGCCACCGCTGGCCAGTCCGCTTCGCACGTGGCATTCACATGCAACAGCTCCACGCCGCTGTTGCGCGCACGCTCAATCACCCCAGTCAGATAGGGCGCGAGCCGCCGGTTCTGCAGGTGGCTGTGAGTGTCAATCCAATGCAGTTTTTGTGTGGCGTTGCACACAGGAGATGATATGCTCATGAAGCCATGGTGGAACTTTCTGTCATTTCAGTCAATATACAAAAGTGGCGGAATGTTCTCATCGCTGGGGGTCTCTGGCTGTTGCTGGCGGGGTGCAGCTCCTTCAACCAATATCCGGTTGGCATGGAACAAAAAGTCCTACGCCCCCTTCGGACGAAGCAAGGCCTCGACGGGGCGGAAAAAACCCTGCTGAACCGGACCGCCGGGCGCGACGGCGTCCTCTTTGCCATGGAAGCCGGCCGCGTGGCCTATCTGGCCGCCCGATACGACATGTCCCGTTCGG
>JAISGX010000060.1 GCA_031262805.1 Verrucomicrobiota bacterium
TTGTAGCATCCAGCGGCGCCACCAGAAGTTGCTGGAGGAAACGCCGAGTCCCGCTCTGACCCCTGACCGTCGAAAAAAGCTGTTGCGGGCCGCAGTGAAGGCGGCCCAAGTTTGCCACCTGCGGAATGTCGCCACCATCGAATTTTTGTGGGATGAGGATGCCCAGGAATTTTATTTTATGGAAATGAACACCCGCATCCAGGTGGAACATCCGATCACGGAGGAAGTGACGGGCGTGGACTTGGTGCAGCTTCAAATTCGTGCGGCGGCGGGTGAAGTCCTGAAATTGCCGGAGAGCGAGCTGGCGCCGTATGGGCATGCGGTGGAGGTGCGCATCAATGCGGAGAATCCATATAAGAATTTCACCCCATCTCCGGGCATGGTCCATGCGGTCCATTTTCCCGGCGGCCCGGGCATTCGGATTGATTCGCATGTTTATTCCGGATATGAAATTCCGCCCTATTATGACAGCATGATCGGCAAGGTGATTGCGCGGGGGCGCACCCGAGAGGAGGCATTGACCCGCATGGCCCGCGCCTTGGCGGAATTCAAAATGGTGGGCCCTTCCACTACGGTTCCGGTGGCGCAGGCCCTGCTGACCGATGCGCGTTTTCTCCGTGGAGAATACAATACGAACTTCCTAGAAGACTTCATGAATGATATTTTCTGGGTGTCGTGACAAGCAACGGAGCCGCATGAGATGAGTTCACCCGGCCGGGCATTATGGAGCCGCACCTGCCGCTTCATGGACCACGCGGTCGCCCGTGGGCCTGAACTAGGAATTCACTCAGGTGCATGTTGGGGGGCTGCACCACGGGTGATGGAGGATCGACCGGGGATTTGGTGCGGCGGTTGCCGATGATTGGCAGCGGCGATTTGCGGAAAGTTATGCTCTCCATGGTGGACCGCGTGCAAGCCGAGCGCCTGTATGGCGGAGGGACGGCGGCGCTGGAAGGTGTGCCGCCATCGCTTCGCGGGCCGCATTCCTGCACGGAAAGAGTTGCGGGACCCGGTCCTTGTGCTGGGGTCCTTCCTGCAAAAAAAACGTGTCCGGCGGAATTGCGTGCCGTCTCTCGATTTTGCAATGGCCGGTTTCGCAATGGCTTCCTCATCAGGTGCACGCACGTATGCACCATCGCCGGAGGGTGTGGTGCTTTTTCGTGAGAATGTGCTCCAGAACGGCGGTTGAGGCGGCCTATTGCAGGACAGCGCCGATGTCGGCCGGTCCCACCATGCGCTGATAGCGGAACAGCCATCCGCGTTCCACTTTGGGGTGGAACGGGGTGAGGGCCGCCGCCCGATCTTTCAGCTCTTTCTCCGGCACCAGCAGTTCCAATTTTCCGTTGGGGATATCAATGGAAATCCGGTCCCCGTTTTGCACCAGTGCAATGGTTCCGCCATTGGCGGCTTCCGGCGCAATGTGGCCGATGGCCGCCCCGCGGGTGGCTCCGCTGAAGCGTCCATCCGTGATGAGAGCGACATCTTTGTCCAATCCCATGCCGGCCAGCGCGGAAGTCGGCGAAAGCATTTCCCGCATGCCGGGGCCTCCTCGCGGTCCTTCATACCGGATGACGACGGCATCGCCGCTCTGGATTTTGCCGGCATAAATGGCGGAAATGGCCTCCTCTTCGCTGTCGAACACCTGCGCCGTGCAGATTTTGACCAACATTTCGGGGGCCACGGCCGATCGTTTGACCACGGCGCCGCGAGGCGCAAGATTGCCCTTGAGAATGGCAATGCCGCCGGTCTGGCTGTAGGCCGTTTCCAATGTCCGCAGAACCTTCGGATTTCGGTTTTCCGCCGTGCGGAGGATCTCTTCCAGCGTCTGTCCGGCGACGGTTTTGAGCTTCACATGCAACAGGTCGCCTTGGGAGAGTTCCCGCATGAGCGCGGGAATGCCGCCAGCTAGGTGGAGGTCCTGGATGTAATCCGCCCCGGCCGGGCTCAAGCGGCATAAATTGGGCGTTTGCTCGCTCATGGCATTGATGCGCTCCAGCGACATCGGCACACCGGCTTCATGGGCAATGGCGCACAGGTGCAACACACTATTGGTGGAGCAGCCTAGGGCCATATCCACGCGAAGGGCATTGTCGAAGGCTTCGTTGGTGAGGACGTCCCGCGGTCTCAAATCCTTTTCAACCAGTTGCATGATCTGCATGCCGGTCAGTTTGGCCAGGCGGATGCGTTCGCCGGAGACGGCCGGAATGGTGCCGTTGCCGGGCAGTGCCATGCCGAGGGCTTCGGTCAAGCAATTCATGCTGTTGGCGGTGAACATGCCGGAACAGGAACCACAGCCGGGGCATGCGGCATCTTCCCGGGCGGTCAGTTGGTCGAGGCTGATCTTGCCTGCTTTGTAGGCGCCAACCGCCTCAAACATGTCCGTGAGGCTGAGGCGCCGGTCCGACAGCTGGCCGGCCATCATTGGGCCGCCACTGGCGACAATGGCGGGGATATTGATGCGGGCCGCCGCCATGAGCATGCCGGGGACGATTTTATCGCAGTTGGGGACCAGCACCATGCCGTCGAAGCAATGCCCCAGAGCTAATGTTTCAACAGAATCGGCAATTAACTCCCGGGAGGGAAGGGAATACCGCATGCCGGGGTGTCCCATGGCGATGCCGTCGCACACGCCGATGGCCGGAACCAGAACCGGTGTTCCGCCGGCCATGCGGATACCGGCCTTCACCGCCTCGGCAATCTTGTCCAAATGGATGTGCCCCGGGATGATTTCACTGAACGCCGAAACCACTCCGATGAGAGGGCGTTTCATTTCCTCATTCGTCATTCCCAATGCCTTGAACAGGGAACGATGGGGTGCGTGTTCGGGGCCCTTGAAGATTCTGTCGCTGGAATGTTTTTTCGGCATATTTTCGATCTCCTTGTCGCGAGTGAAAGAAAATGCACTTTTGTGAAAAGCAACCGTTTTGGCAAGCGCAAAGGCGGCGGCGGCTTTGTCTTCGCCTAACAGATCCGTGGCAACTGCTCGCCGGAAGGGGCACGAAGCCGCCGCACGGTTCCAAGAGACGTCCTGCTGGTGACAACGCCCTGCGTCTCTTCCAAAACATGGCCGATTCGCACAGCCCGGGCGGTTTCCGTGTGGCGCCCCAGCACGGCCAATGCCGCTTCCGATTGGTCTGGACGGACAAATACAGCGGCGCAGCCCTCGTTGGCGACAAACAGCGGATCGAAACCCAGCAGGTCGCAGGCGGCCTGTACGGGCGGGAGAATGGGGATTTGGGTTTCTTCGATTTCGAAATTCAGCCGGGCGGCGGCGGCTAGCTCGACGAGGGCGCCGCCCAAGCCGCCGCGGGTGAGGTCTCGGGCACAGTGAGGGATGGGGCCGTTCTGGAAAAGATCCAGAAAAGGCGCCTGCAACGCCGCGCAGTCGCTGGCAATGGGCGGATCAAAATTCAATCCATTCCGTTTGGCCATCACCGCCATTCCATGCCGCCCGATGTCCCCGGTCAAGAGGATGGAGTCGCCGGGGCGGATAGATTCCGGGGTCAGGGGTGCCGGGGTTAGGATGTGGCCGACTCCACTGGTGTTGAGATACAGCCTGTCTCCATGTCCACGCGGAACCACCTTGGTATCTCCAGCCACAATGGAGACACCGGCGGTATCCGCTTCGCGACGCATGGAATCCGCCACCCGGCGGAGATCGGACAAAAGGAGGCCTTCCTCCAAAATGAATCCCGCGGTGAGGGCGACGGGGCAGGCCCCCGCCATCAATAAGTCGTTGACGGTTCCGGCCACCGCCAGTTTTCCGATGTCGCCGCCGGGGAAGAAAAGAGGTTGAACCACATAGGAATCCGTTGTCAGGGCCAGTCGGCCGCAAGCCAGTTCCACCGGTGAAGCATCATGCAAGGCATGGGCGGGGGAACCAAACGCCGGAAGAAACAGGTCGCGGATCAACGCCTCGGTCAATGTGCCGCCCCCGCCATGGGCGAGGGTCACGGCTTCATACCGGGATGTCGGAAGCGGGCAGTTCATGAAGGTGAAGCCGAGTCGTTCGCAATAGAGAAAGAAACATGAACAAGCATCCATCCTCGCTTATGCTGATGGAAAGGCAACGGAACACGCGGAGAAAGGCCCGCCGATGTCCATGACAGAAGACCGGCACAACCCAGCAGAAGAATCGGCTTTATCGAATTTCCCGAAGCGGGCCGGCCGTCAGGCGGAGGCGTTTCCCTTCGGCGCACAGAAAACGGACTCAGAGGCCGGAGCGGCGCCGTTTGTTGAAAAATAGACATACGAATTTGTAATGTCGCTTGCCGCCATAACCCCCGTGAAGCAAGACACTCACGCAAGAAATTCAACCCGGATCGTTTTTCCCATCGCATACCTCATTTGCCTGATTCCACCAAGCGTGATATCATCTACCATCTTTATGGCATGCCAGTCAAGCTGTTGGGGCGATTCGTCCATGAGGGGGGGTGAAGCGGCCTCTGCTGTGAAAAGAGGTTGCTATTGAAGGAGGGACCTTTCAAAATACAAAAAGATATCGGATGACCGAAACGGGAGAAGACGATGAGGATGCTGAAAATCGAGAACATCCATACACTGGTGACGGTGGATGATCGGGAGCAGGTGTTGCATGATGTGGATGTGCTGGTGGAAGATGGTAAAATCCAGTCCATCGGCAGGGGATTGCCGACGCCCGAAGGCGTTCGGGTGCTGGATGGCCGCTGGTGCGTGGCATATCCGGGGTTTGTCAATACCCATCACCATTTTTATCAAACCCTCACCCGGAACATTCCGGCCGTTCAGAACGTCAAACTGTTCGATTGGTTGCTTTGGCTGTATGAGGTCTGGCGGGGCTTGATGCCGGATGCCGTGCAAACCAGCACCCAGGTGGCGCTTGGTGAACTGTTGCTTAGCGGGTGCACCACCACGACCGATCATTTTTATGTTTTTCCCAAATCCGCTCCTTCGGAATTTCTGGACATTGAAATTGATGAAGCCCGGCGGCTTGGCGTGCGCTTCCATCCCACCCGTGGCAGCATGAGCCTGGGCCGGTCCGAAGGCGGCCTGCCGCCGGATGATGTGACCCAATCCTGGCCGGACATTTTAAAGGATTGCGACCGGTTGATTTCGAAGTATCACGATCCCGAGCCGTTTTCCATGACCCGGATGGTGCTGGCGCCCTGTTCGCCGTTTTCCGTGACCCGTGAGTCTTTGGCAGAAACGGCGGTGTTTGCTCGTGAAAAAAAGGTCTTCATGCATACCCACCTGTGCGAGACGCAGGATGAGCAGGACTTCTGTCTGCAGAAGGTGGGCATGCGCCCGCTGGAATATATGGAAAGCGTGGGTTGGGTTGGGCCGGATGTTTGGTATGCCCATGGCATTTGGTTCACTCCGGAGGAAATCGTTCGCTTGGGGCAGATGAATTGCGGCGTGGCGCATTGTCCGGTCAGCAATCTGCGGCTCGGCTCCGGCATCTGCCATGTGCCGGCGTTGCTGGAGGCAGGAGTGCGCGTTGGCATCGCCGTGGATGGAA
>JAISGX010000137.1 GCA_031262805.1 Verrucomicrobiota bacterium
GCGAACCGCCATCTTGATAGTTTTCCAAGACGGATGCCCATACCGCTTGGGCGACATTTGAGTTACAGTCCGTCGGGATGAAGGCGGCGACAGATGCCGGATAACGATTGGTTAGGTAAGTGAGAAATTCTTTCGCCTTTTGATATTCTTTGGGGACGGTGAAAATGGCTGGTAGAGGCCAGCCCTCTCTTCTTGCATCGGCAATGATCTCATCAACCAATGGCGATCCTGAATGGAATATCTCATTATAATGTGGTTCATTAAACAGTTTTGCCGCACATGTATCGTTATAATTCTTAATCGTGGGAGCAGCATAACTGCTAATAGAAAAGAAGCCGGACAGGATCCAATATAATATTTTCATGGCTATGGCTCGCAAAATGCGGAACTGGTTGTCCAATAATAGGGATCATCAATTTCGTCGGTGCAGTTGCTGTCCTGTCCCCACCAGTCCATTACAATTGGGGTGGTGCCAACCCCATAATATATTTTTTTGTTGTATGTGCCATTCATATCTCCGCATGCCATCTTTCTGATTAACCATCGTGAGGCACAATGGTTTGTACAATCTTCGCCTGCGAGGTAGATGGAGCTTGGTGTGCCACCAAAACTAATCGACCATGTGTGGCCAAGCGATGCGCCTAACTCAATGAGTTTGTACGGAATTCCTACGGATATGCCAACAGTTAAATCCATAGTCAATAGGGGGGACATTTTGTTATCGACAAGCGGCTGTTCGCAATTGCTTGACAAGGAAGCGAGATCGCTTGCCACCCATTGATTCCACTTGCCATAGATTTCTGTGCCGGAATATGTGACCCATGCATAATCTCCAACACTTGGATCAGATTTGGTTATTGGGCCAATTTTGACTGTTTGCCTAGAATAGCCTGATTGCCCATTTGGCGGAGTGCCAGTAACTTGACATGGCACAGCGGCTTTCGTAATGCATTCCGGATCGGTTTCGTAAGGATTGGTGGGGTCGTAGTCAGGATTGGGTTCTTCCCAACAATTTGTGCAAGCACTGTAGGCGGAATGGATGAACATAAATATGCTAAACATGGCGCCCATCCATAGCAAATTCCGTCTTCTTTTGTCACGCCGGTTTATATTTGTCATGGTTGCTCTCCGTATTTGCTTGTCCTACTATTTCAACTCGGTGGAGGGGATGGCATTGGCGCGCAGGCGTGCGAAGTCGGCTGCGGCCCGCCGGGCGAAACCCGGCGAGTCCACCCGCACGTTCATCTCGTCGCTACCCGCCGTGCCGGCTACGGTCAGGTTGGAGCTGCCCAGCAGTACGGTTTTCCCGTCCACGATGATCATTTTTTTGTGCATGGTCTTATATCCTTGGATGAACAAAACGGTGACGCCTGACTGGGATAGGGTATCCGCGTAATTCAAGGTGGCGTGGCGGATGGCGGGAGGGGTGCCTGCACTGAATTCGCACACCAGCACCACGTCCAGCCCGGTGCGGGCTTTTTCGCGGATGGTGTCGTAGAACTCCTGTATGGGGCCCGTGATGTTTCCGCTAATGTAATAGGCGGCGATCCAGATGGACTGTGTGGCCGCTTGCACGGTTGGAGTGAGCGCCTGTCCGAAAGCTTCCGTGGGTAGAATAGTTGCCGTGGCGACGGAAGCCTCCTTGCCCATTTGTGCGGCCCGCTTCAGCCCGAGAGCTTGCTCGGCCTTGGCGCGGTCGCTGTAATGGACAAATTTCACGGCATCTTTGGGTATCTGCTGGGAAGCGCGGGGCGAAAGGGGGAAGCCGCGTAGAGGGGGGGACTTGATCGAGGTTGGCTATGGCCAACTTAGATTCGAGATGTTTCAGCACTCCTCCTCCCGAAAAGTCTTGGGTGGTGGGCGATACTGGATTTGAACCAGTGACCTCTTGCATGTCAAGCAAGCGCTCTAACCAACTGAGCTAATCGCCCGTTACGATTTGGGGGAATATGCCACATTTGAGAAAAGGTTCAATGCTTTTTTGTGGGGAAGCCTCTTTCTGACGAATGGGATTGAAGCCGCTCCTTGGAAGCCGTAGAGTGATACGCATGAAACGCTATTCCCAAGTGAAGGAAAAGGTGGCGGTGGTGACCGGCGCCTCCACCGGCATCGGCCGCGCCACGGCCCGGTTGCTAAAAAGCCACGGTTGGCGGGTGTTCCCCACCGCCCGGAACCGGACGGACTTGGATTTGCTGCGTGGCGAGGGATTCCAGCCCGTGGAACTGGACTTGGCGGATTCAGATTCGGTGGATTATGCCGCCAAAGAGGTTCTGGAGCTTTCCCATGGCGTGGTCGGCGCTGTGGTGAACAATGCCGGATACGGCCAGCCGGGGGCGCTGGAGGATTTGTCCCGTTCCGCCCTCCGCAAGCAATTTGAAACCAACGTGCTCGGCACCATTGACTTCACCAACCACTTCATTCCCGGTTTCCGTTCCCAAGGGGCGGGGCGGATCGTTCTGGTGAGCTCGGTGGTCGGCCGGGTGGTCATCCCTTTCATGGGGGCCTATTGCGCCAGCAAGTTCGCCATTGAAGCGGTGGGGGACGAATGGCGCATGGAATTGGCCAGTGGCGGCATTTCGGTCTCGCTGGTCGAGCCCGGCCCCATCAGCACGCACTTTCGCAGGCGGACGCTCAGCGAGGCGGGGCGCGGCCTAGAGCTCCGAAGTTCCGTGTTCGCCAAGCACTATGCCAAGGAATTGTCGGACGAAAAACGAACCTATTCCCGGCCCACGGATATTTTTCGCAAGCCGCCGGAAGCAGTGGCCCGCAAGATCCTGCATGCCCTAGAAGCCAACCGGCCGAAGGTGCGTTATCCGGTCACGCTCGCCGCTTGGTTAGGGGAGTTTGCCGCCCGGTTTTTTCCGGCGCGGGTCAAGGATTGGATTCTGACATCGAAGGTGATTGGCCGCGAGGTCTAGCTGGTGGGCGTTTATTTCCCGCCGCGCTGGCGGACCACTTCGTACAGCAGGATGGTTGCTGCGGCCGCCACATTCAGGGAGTCCGCCTGGCCCAGCATGGGGATGCGCACTAGCTCATCCGCCTGGGTCATCCAGGCCTCGCTCAAGCCGAACTGCTCGGCACCCACCACCACGGCGACGGGTTGCGTCATATCCACCTCGGTATAGTTCCGCTCGGCATGGGGACTGGCGGCCACCGACCGGATGCCCCGGGCCTTCAGCCAGGCTAGGGTGTCCTCCGTGGAGGCCTCCGCCAGCGGCACGGCGAAGAGGGTGCCGATGGACGCACGCACCACATTCGGGTTGTTGATGTCCGTGCACCGGTCGCAGACAATCAGGGCATCCGCCCCGGCGGCATCCGCCGTGCGCAACATGGTGCCGAGATTGCCGGGTTTTTCAATGTGCTCGCCGATCACCACGAACGGGTTCTCCGGCAAGGTGAGGTCTGCCAGAGTTCGCCGGATTTGGGGGCAGAGCGCCAGCAGGCCTTCGGGGCGGTCGCGGTAGGCGATTTTGCGGAAGACCGGTTCGCTACATTCCAGCAGGGGAACATCCAGCTCGGCGCTGCGTGCCACCAGGGTCGGCTCGTTTTTCCCTTGGTAGAGGGCGGGGCAGTAGAACATCGTGCGGATGGGGATTTCGTTGTCCAGCGCCCGCTTGACCTCCCGGTAGCCCTCCACAATCAGAAGGCCCGCCTCGTCGCGGTGTGAGCGTTGCCGCATTTTGACGACTTCCTTGATGGCGGGATTCTGGAGGCTGGTGATGAGCGGATGCATGGCCGAAGTGTTAAATTTTCCTCCGCGAAGGTGCAAGGGAAAAGCGCGACGGAGGGATTTGCCAAAGGCGCCGGGGCAAGCTACTATCCGGACCTATGTATTTCGACACCCATGCCCATTTCGACACGTTTGTGGAGGCCGGCGAGGTGGACGCCGTCCTAGCGCGCGCCGCCGCCGCCGGCGTATCGAATATGTGCGCGGTGGGCGGTAGCGGGCTCTCGAATGAGGTGGCGGTCCGCTTGGCCCGTGTGCATCCGGAGGTTCTGGTCTGTGCCGTGGGGTACGACCGCGACCAGGTGGACAAGCCGCATGATCCCGCCCGCCTGGCCGCCCTGGCCGGGGAAGCCGGGGTGGTGGCCATCGGGGAAATCGGGCTGGATTATTACTATGCCCCGGAGACTGCTACCCGGCAGCGTGCGCTGTTTGAGCAGATGCTCGCGCTGGCCTTGGACCGGCGGCGGCCCGTCGTCGTCCACAGCCGCCAGGCCGACGGGGATACGCGGGCAATGCTCGAAGAGTTTTCCACCGAGTGGAAAAAAAAGTTCCACGGTGTGGAAAACCCGCCGCCGCCCGGCATCCTGCACTGCTTCACCGGGGGCGCCGCCTTTGCCGAAGAGCTGCTGGCGCTGGACATGCGGCTCAGCTTTAGCGGCATCCTCAGCTTCAACAATGCCGAGGACCTACGGGACACCGCCCGCCGGATTCCGGCGGACCGCCTTTTGATTGAAACGGATTGTCCGTATTTGACACCCAAACCGTTTCGTGGGAAAGGTAACGAACCGATGTATGTGGCGCGGGTGGCCGATGTGCTGGCCGACGTGCGCGGCATTTCGGTGGAGGAGTTGGCGACGGTGAGCACGGCGAATGCTCGGGCCGTTTTCCAAATGGAGGATGTTCAGGATGAGTGAGAATAAACAGCGGTGCGCCATTGGAATTGATTTCGGCGGAACCTTCGTCAAATTGGCGCGGGTGAATGAGCACGGCGTGATCGGCTCGCGTGCCAGCTTTGCCACCACGGGCCTCAAGGGTGTGCAGGCGTGGCTCGACGAAGTGCAACGCCATATCGAAATGCTTTTGGCGGATGTGGCCGACCATACAGAATGGGTGGGCATCGGGGTCGGAGTTCCCGGATTTGTGGATTATGCCAAGGGATATGTTTACAACCTGACGAATGTGCCGGGCTGGACGGGCGTTGCGCTGGCGGAAAAGCTGACGGAGCGCTTCGGGAAAACCGCCCGGGTGGACAACGATGTCAATGCCATGGCGATAGGGGAATGCACCTTTGGCGCCGGGCAGGCCTATCAGCATGCCGTGTTCATCACATTGGGCACGGGCGTGGGCGGCGGCCTGCTGCTGAACAACAAGCTGTACCGTGGGGCTTCCTCGATGGCCGGGGAAATTGGGCACATGTCCATAGACCGCAATGGGATTGAGTCGCCCATGGGAAAAGGCGGGGTGGAGCAGTATATCGGCAACCGCCAGATTGTGGACTATGCGCAGAAGCAACTGGCGGCCGGGCGAAAAAGTACGATTCTGGATGTGGCAGAGGGGCGGTTGGACCATGTGTCGCCCAAGGTGATTGCCCACGCGGCGGAGGAGGGGGATGCGCTGGCCTGCGAGGTGTTTGACTATGTGGCGGACTGCTTGGCGACCATCATGGCCTCGGTGGCCTATTTGCTACAGCCGCAGGCGTTCATCATCGGCGGCGGCGTGGCGGCGGCGGGCTCCATTTTGTTCGAGCCGCTACGGAAGCATTTGGCAGCTCGACTGTGTTCCCATTTTATGGATCGGCTGGTCATCAAGCGGGCGGAATTAGGCAACGACGCCGGTGTGATCGGCGCAGCTACGCTGACCTTTCTGGAATAGGCGGGCTTCTACAGAGGACGGGTTGCATGAATTCGAAACAACGGATTGAGCAGGTCGGACTGGCATTGGGAAGCGGGGGCGCCCGTGGCTGGGCGCATTTGGGTGCCGTCAAGGCCTTGCGCGAGCATGGCATCCGGGTGGAGTGCATTGCCGGCAGTAGCATGGGGGCTTTGGTGGGGGCCTTCATCGCTGCGGGAAGCGAGGATATCCTGTATGAACTTGCCATGCATTTGGATTGGAACCGGGTGCGTAGCTTCCTGTGGGAAATCTCGTTGTCTCGCTCCGGCCTGACGGATGGGCATAAATTATTTGTGGAGGCGGAAAAGTTGCTGGGCGTGAAGGAATTTCGGAAGCTAGGTATTCCCTTTCGTGCTGTTGCCACGGACTTGCGGACGGGAAAGGAGGCCGTGTTGGGCTCCGGCAACCTGTTGAACGCCATCCGGGCGAGCATTTCCATCCCGGGCTTGTTTTCCCCGGCCTGTGTGGGGAAGCGGTTGATGGTGGACGGTGGCTTGATCAATCCCGTGCCGGTGAACGTGGCGCGGGCCATGGGGGCTTCGGTGGTGCTGGCGGTGGATGTGTCGCAAGGCATCGCCCCGGACAGCATCTTGCAGGAGCCCGCAAAGGCTCTCCAACCTTCCCCGCCCTTGTCGGAGCGGCCGCTGCAGCTACCGAAAACGGCGCATTCCGGGGAAGAGGCGGGTGCGATTCAAATGCTGGAACATTTCTTTTCGGATGTGGAAAAGAAGGCCAAACGCCTATATGCCGCCGCCAAGGGGCCGTCCATGGTGGACATCCTGGTCCGGTCCATCCGGATTTCGGAAGCCCAGCTGGCGTTGATGCAGCGGCAGTTGAATCCGCCGGATATTTTGGTGGAGGTGCCGGTGGGGTATGTGGGCACCTTGGAATTCCAGCACGCCGCAAAAGCCATTGAATTGGGATATCGGGCAACCAATAAAGCGTTGGAAGCCTATTCAACACCCTACTAGCGCTCGGGGTGTTTTTCGCGGTGGGCCTTCCCGGGGGCGCATCCGTTCGGCATCGGGTCGGCCCCTTTCTTCCGAAGAGGGTGTTCCATGCGTCCGCTTGCATTTTCAGCCGAAACAAGGGAGGATGGCGGGCATGAGTGAACAGGAAAAAACGGAACGCCTCGTGGCGATCGTGGGGCGGCCGAATGTTGGCAAGTCGGCTTTATTCAACCGGTTGGTTCGGCGGCGCATGGCCATTGTTCATTCGGAAGAGGGCGTGACGCGTGACCGCCTGATGGCGCGTGCGCAATGGCTGGGCCAGCGCTTCCACGTGGTGGACACCGGCGGCCTGGCGATGATGGGCCGAGCGAAATCCGGCGATGAATTCCAGATGGCCACGGCCGAACAGGTGCAGACGGCCATTAAAGACGCCGCTGTGATCATCCAGGTGGTGGACATCAAAGGCGGCATTCAGCCGTTGGATGTGGAGGTGGCGCGCCTCCTGCGCAAGGCCGGGCGGGGCGTGGTGGTGGCGGCCAACAAGGCCGACCTGCCCGATCTGGACGACCAGACGGAGGATTTTGACGAGCTGGGCTTTCCTGTGTTTCCCATTTCCGCTTCCCATAACCGCGGAGTGGAAGCCTTGATGGAAGCGGTGCTTCCGCATTTGCCGCCGCAAAGTGTAGAGGAGGAGCCTTCCCGCTTGAAGGTGGCGGTGGTGGGGCGGCCGAATGTTGGAAAATCCTCGT
>JAISGX010000140.1 GCA_031262805.1 Verrucomicrobiota bacterium
GTCTTCATTGTGGACAAGTTGCGGCAGATGACGCAATTCGGCAATATGGTCATGGAAGGCCGGGACATCGGCACCGTGGTGTTCCCCGACACCCCTTTCAAATACTATCTGGATGCCGACCCGGAGGAACGCGCCCGCCGCCGGGCCGCCGAGATCAAAGTGCAGGAGGGGGAGGGCGATGTGGCGGAAGTGCTCAATTCCCTGCGCCGCCGCGACCAGAAGGATTCCAACCGCGCCACCGCCCCCCTGCAGATTGCCTTGGGCGCCAAAATCATCAACAGCACCGGCATGACGATTGAACAGGTGGTGGATGCGATTGTCTGCGACCTCAAAGCGGCCGGTATGGTGTGAGAAGCGAGACGTATGCGGGAAGGCTTCTTTCATAACCCCCTGTATTGGCTCTCTTGCTTCGGCGCCGGGACGTGGCTGAAGCTCCGCTTCCGCCTGCGATGGGAGGGGAGCGAGCACATTCCGCTGGAAGGCGGCGCCATTCTGGCCAGCAACCACTGTAGCTATTTGGACCCGCCCGTCCTCACCGCCTGTAGCCCGAAGCGGGAAGTGCATTTCATGGCCCGCGATACCTTGTTCTCCAACCCTATTGCCCGCTGGTATTTTCCTCGGGTGGGCGTCATCCCTCTGGATCGGACCCGCGGCGATCTGGCCGCCTTGCGCAAAGCCATCGCCTACCTGAGGGAAGGCCAGGTGATCGGTCTGTTCCCGGAAGGCACCCGCTCGCCGGACGGTCGCCTGCGAAATGCCAAGGGCGGAATCGGCTTCCTGATCGCCAAGGGCAATGTGCCGGTTGTGCCAATCTATATTTCCGGCACGTTTGAAGCCTTTCCCAAAGGCTCAAAAGGATTCCACCGCTCGCACATTGCGGCCCGTATCGGCCGACCCATCACCCCGGAGGAATTGCGCGCCGCCATGTCTGGAAAAGGCGACTACCAGGCCGTCGGCGACTTGGTCATGAGCCGCATCCGGGAACTGGCGGAACTCTCCAACGCTGGAACCGTCTGATGGAGCCACCGGGCACGGGGGGGCATCCGCCGCCTAGAGCCTGTGGGGCAGGGAACACCTCTGTAGAAGCATAGAGCGCAAAGATATCGGGAGCACGCTCAAAGAGTTTCTTTTTCATGGCTGGATCAGATTGGGGTGAATCTGATATTTCCCGCGATTTTCGGTCCCGTCCATTCGCCGCGCAACGCTTCAAACACCGCACGGCTCTTGAATCTGCCAGCATAAGGTTTCTTCATAAAACGACCGTGCCCAGGCCATTTTACCCCGGTGCAACTTGTCCAACATTCGGGGAGAGCCGCAATTTTTTCCAGTTCATTTCTAAGTAATATTTCACGATGGTAAAAAGTGCGATGTAACAAGCGATTTGATAAGCATGACTTATAAGTCTGCTTGTTATTCCCTCGACACAATAATACGGAATTTTTTGCACTACCAAATTAAAGAAACCGAGGCCGTCATGTTGTAAAAATAAATAAGAGCCGCCAAGAAGGAAATAGACATATTTTGTATAGCGAGTAAGTATAACTAAAGCGACCAAAGGGATGGCTAAATATTGGTTGGCAATAGCTGAGGAAAAAGCAAAAAAACAAAGTAGATATAGAAGAATAGAATCCTGCCAGTGGATTTTTCTGAACACCCAACCGCTTAAACAAATCAGAGTAAGAAATATCGGCATATAAAACATGGGATCTATCGATAATTTGGATAAGAAGAAATGCAGTAAAGGGAAATTATTGCGAGATTTATAAAGAAAAACATTGTTAAGAATGCCGGCTAAACCGTGACCGTCTAAAAAAGGAACGAAACTCAACAAAAATAAAATTGCTGGAATGCCAACATATAGAATCTTCTTTTTAAATGGGAGGTCGTTTCTGATAAAAATCCAAAACAGAAAAAATATAGCCAGATGTTTTGTGATTAAGCTGAAAGATAGTGATAATATGAAGAAAAAATCATTTTTCGCAAAACGTTCTTCTGGATTGTAAAAAAGACAAGCCAGTAAAACTAATAAAACGGCTAAATTATCAAACTGATTATGATAGCCGGTGATAATTATGGAAACTGGGTTCAAAAAGAAAATGAGGGCGGCCAGAACATTACAGCGTTTGAGCAGATAAGCGGCTATTCCGAGGTCAGTTAAAGTGAGCAATCCGACAATCAATAATCGATAAATAACTAATGGCTGATTAAACATTGCTGTCAAATTGTAGAAACAACCGCAAATGCTTAACCAAATTGGGCCATAATTATATCTGGTGGTTTGAGCATAAACATTTCCAAACTGACTGGCAATTTTTCCAACTATGACATAGGAGCCAAAATCAAAATTGTGTCCAAAAGTGGCAACGTAAAAACGTAGGAATATACCAAGCGCAAAAAATATAGTTATGTAAAATTTATTTTGACGGAAACGCAGATAAATATTTTCCAGCATGAATATTCTCAGATTTGTTTTTTGATTTGCCAAAAATCTTTCAAGGCTTTCCCGCCGATTTTGATGATTTTACGTAAATTAATAGAGTTTATGCCGCCTTGTCTGGGCTTAAACGTAATGGGCAGAAATTTCACTTTTTCTTTATTTTTGACCAGATAAACTGTCAGAATAATATTGGTTAAATTAAAATCTTCAGGTATCCTACCGAGGTATTTTGCCAGTGTTATGCCGGATATTAATCTGAATGGGGTATTGGCATCCGGGATATTTACTCTGAAAATAATCAGAAGTATAAATTTTAAAACTTTGGTAACCAAGATTCGTGACCAACCATCTTGGCGTTGTTTGCGCTGGCCAATAATTGCGGAAAAGCTTTGTCGTTGTGTCCAAAAAGGCCAAAACTCGTCAGCGATAGTTTGACCGTCAGAGTCTGTTTGAAAAATGAAATCAGCGTTGTGTGCTAAAGCGTAATTATATCCATAGAGTAACGTTGCGCCATGTCCGCTATTTGGTTTGGTCAGAATGATTAATTGTGGATAGTTTTTTTGCAAATTGTTCAAAATTTGAACGGTGTTGTCTTTACTGCCATCATCAATGATGACCAAGCGAGATTGCGGATTTAACCTAGATACAACGGTATGCCATTCTTGAACAACTTGTGCAATGGTGTCTGCCTCATTGTAGGCAGGTATAATAATATAGAGTTTGTCCATCACTGTCTCCTTAGAGTCATCTCCATAAACCATTTTTAGAGGACGTATCAAGTCATTTTATGCGTCTGATGATTCACCGCTTTTGAAGGCAGCACAACACGGCGGGGGGCTCGGAAGATGGTGCGTCAGGGCAGGCGAACACCGATGCGGTACGCCGCATAGGGCCATTGGTTGGTGACGGTGAAGGCCAAGGTGCCTCCCGTGCCGCGGCGGCCCATGCCAAGCGGCGTCCAGGCCACCCGGCCGGTCAGGTTGGTGGTGAACCACACGTCATACATCCGGTCGGGAAAGCTCGCGGAGGGGCTTTCCAGTTGCAGTACGCCGGGACCCTGGGCGGTCACCGGCCCCATTTGTGCAAAGGTGGAGGCGGCGTCCCATGGGTCGGTCCCGGCAATGTACTCCTGGAGGTTGGCCAGCTCATCCTCGTCGTCGTTGGCGGCGGCATCGACGCCGGAGAAGGTTCCGTAATAGCGGATGGCCCACTCGTTGGGGATGCCGTCGCGGTCGGTGTCGCCCTCGGCATGATAGGCCAGTCTGAAGGTGTTGGTCATGACGGAGCGGCGGACATTGCCGCTGTCGTCGGTGGTTTCAAACACAAACGTATAATTGGTGTGCATGTCGATGAAATTGACGGTGAACGGCACCTGCTGGTTGGCGGGGGTGTTGGAGAGATTGGCGGCGATGGTTTGCAACGGGAATTGGGGATGGCGTGCTGGGACGATGGAAATCGTGTGCCGTAGGTTGGTCACGAAGGTCTCGTTGTCCCAGAAATCCTGATATCGAAACGTGAGGGAGAGGTTGGAGCCACGGTCGTAGGTGACCATGGTGGCGGGGGCGCCGCTGAGCGGGCTGTCGGCTCGGAACGGCGGCACGTCATCCCCGTTGCCCTGCAGGAGGGCAACGTCCAGGAGCTGCAGTTCCTCCCGGTCCAGCTGCCCGTTGGGCGAGAGGGAGGCATGGCCGGTGTGCAAGGCGTTGGTCAGCTGCGCAAAGGTGTGGCAGCTGTATTCAAGGAAGGGATGGTTCACGGCGATGTTGAAGCGCTTGGCGCGGCCATGCACATCCACTTGCGTATCTCCCGGAATGCCCAGCGCGTCCATCAGGGTGGCGTCGCCATAGCGCGGGGTGCCGTCCACCACGGTCAAGAGGACGTGTTTTGGGCGGGCGGCAATCAAGGATAGATACGGATCTTCCGGATCGCCTTCAATCACCACCAGGCCGGCATTCCGGCCGGGCGCGATTTGGCCGTGCGTCTCTCCCAGGCCCGCGCAGATGGCATTGTTGAGGGTCACCATGTCGCAGAGCTCCTTCGGCGTGAAGAGGGAGTTGAGGCGGGTTTGGTTGAGCTTCCAGGCATAGCCCAGCTCTTCGAGGATGTTGTAGCATCCGCTGGGGGTCCAGTCCGGAGAGAGGCCGATCAGCACTCCCGCTTCCTTTGCTGCACGCACATCGGCGGTGTCGGCATATAACTTCATGTTGGACATGGGCGACCAGATGAGCTTGGCACCCACGGCGGCCATTTGCTGGAATTGGCTGGCGGTGAGGGCGGCGCCGTGAATGATGGCGGTGGTGTGGTCCAGCATGCCCCAGTCCCGCCAGGTGTCGAATTGGGCGCGGGCAACGGTGTCTGTGCCTTCGGCCAGATGAATGAGCGTGGAGGTAATGGCGCCGCCGTCGATTTTCTCCCGCAGCGCGGAACGGGCACCGGCGCTGGTGTCCCAGGGGAAGATGTTGCACCAGACACGGGAGGGAAATTGCTCTAGGTTGCGCAGGATGACGGCGGGATGGCTGTGTTCGGGATCGGTGTTGCTTTGCCCCTGGATGGCAATGCAACCGGCCATCAGCTCCAGGCATTCGCCATATTTCGTGATGATGTCGGTGGCGCTGTCCTTGACGGCGGTGTGGTTGCGGAGGGAGGTGCGGGCGTTTTTCCAAGCGGTATATTCCTCATCCGATTCCCCCCATTGGTCGCGGTGTCCGAAGGGGAAGTTGTTGAACATGAGCGTAGGGAAGGAATTGTAGCCGGGGTGGTTGTGGACGTCGATCAGCCCGGGGAAGAGGATTCCACCAGTCTCCACCAGCGGGACGCCGACGGGTGGCGCTGTGGTGACGGCCTGGATGACATCATCCTTCACATGGACGATGCCATTGGTGAGCGCTCCGTCCGGGGTCATGACGAGGCCGCGCAGGGCATATTCCAGCACGTTTCGGCCAATGAGGTCGGCATCGAAGCGCGGGGAGAGAGCCGGTGTGCCTTCGGCGGTATAGACTAGGCCCTGAATGGCGTCAAAGGTTTCGTCGAGGGTCCAAATGTAGCGCAGGGGGACGCATGAGGCCACACGGAAGGTGCCGGCGGAATCCGCCGCCTGCCAATAGGCGTTTTGATCGTTTAGGTTCACATTGCGGACGGTGGCCTGGTCGATGCGGGCGAAGACGCCTTCATGGGCTTCCTCGGCCAACTGGCTGGAACGGAGGGGCGTGACGGGCACGGGATGGTGGATGGACAGAAGGAAATAGTTTTGCACATCGGCCAGCTGCGTCATCCCGCTGTTTTCTTCCACCCGTCCGTCCAGACAAACGAGGTCGCCTGGATTCGGCCGGTGGTTGACATCGGCCACATACACGCCGCTCCACGGGCCGCCGTCCGGATCGGAGAGGGCGTAGCCGGACGGATCCGCATAGGTGGCGATGCCTTTCACCGACACCCGGCTGCCGGTGAGCGGCGAGGCTCCGGAGGAGGCGGTGGTGTATTGCACGTTCGAAATGGCGATGCCTGCGCCAATGGTCTGCCCACGGAGGGTGATGGTGTACGCAGGGGTCCCCGGGTCGTCGGTGTTCAGCCGCCAGACTGCGGCATGGGTGGCGCCGGTTTCCGGCCCAGGGCGGTAAACGATGGATAGGCTGGTGCTCTGCCCTGGCGCCAGAGTGGACACGGGCAGGGCGCCCACATCGAAGCGTCCGGTGTCGCCGCTGTAGGGGGAGATGGAATAGAGGCGAAGGGGTTGGGTGGCGCCGGAATTGGCGATGGAAAGCGTCTGCGTGGCCGCGCTACCCGGATCCAGCGTGCCGAAGGAAAGCCGGGTGGGCGCCACTAGGTTGGGATCTTCCACCACCCCGTCGAAATCGCCGAGGGTCACATCGTCCAAGCACAGACGTTCAGCATGGGAAACCGAGCGGAAGCGGACTAGGATGTTGTCGCCGGCCACATTGGCGTCGGCGGTGAAGAGGCCGTAGGTGATGGAGCCAGCCTGGAGGGGGGAGCCGATCTGCGTCCAGGTGCCGCCGTTGTTTTGGCTGTATTCCGCTAGGAACTGCACCGTCTTGCCGGAGTCCCCGTTCCAGTGGCGATACCAGACGGACACGGTTCCCAAGCCGCCGGTTTTCCCTTGGCCATCCGTTCCGCGGTACAGCAGGTAGGGCCCCTCATTGCGGTTGAAGACTAGGCATTTCCCCGAGCGGGCGTTATTGGTGGCCACCATGGCATTGTAGCTCCGCCAGGCGCCGTAGTCACTTTCCGTCCCGTAGCTGGGATCATCAATGGCATCGAAATTCTCAGCCACCTCCGCCCGGAGGATGGCGGACATCGGAAACAGGCATAAAAAAAGGCGAAGCTTGTGCGTCGCCAACAACGAAGATGGGAAAGAATGGATGTCATGAGATACCTCGCATGGGCAAAGATATCGTGTTCCACCGGGAGGGGTCAAGCCCGCTCGGGGAAGGCCGAAGCCAATCGTCCCTTTTGAAAATGAATTTTGAATGGGCAGAGGGAGGCAGGAGGGGCGTGCTTCCGGGCCGTATGCGGCTAAGGCTTGATTTTCACGCCCGGCGTGGTTTAATGCGCACTTTCATTTTTCAACCCGGTAGAAGGAGTTTTCATGGCCCAGGAACTAGCATTTGTTTTAATCAATCCCTACACCGTTTCAAAGTCGCGGACGGGCGGCGTGATCGGCCGCTACATCAGTCGGACGGGACTTGATCTGGTGGCGGCCCGTATGTTTGCGCCGAGTGCGGAACTGGCGAAGAAATATGCGGAACTGATCCGCAAGGATCCGGCGGTGGATCCGGCATCGAGCGCGTTGCTGGCGGAATATGTGGAACAACAGTTTGCGCCGGACCCGACCACGGGCGCCACCCGCCGCGTGATGATGCTGCTCTTCGAGGGAGAGGATGCCATTCAGAAGGTCAAGAAGGCCACCGGTCCGATCCGCCCCGACAACAGTGGCGAAACCATCCGCGACACCTACGGAGATTATATCCTGAACACGTCCGGCATGGTGCAATATCTGGAGCCGGCGGTATTCATCGGCCCCAGCGTGGAATCCACGGCAGAAGCCCTCCGCCTATGGTCGGGATATTCGCCGGAATGCGGCGGCATTGTGGATGCGGCGGGCGATGTCACGCAGGATGCAACGGCGGAAAAGGTCCTGGTGATTCTCAAGCCCGACAACTTCCGTTTCGCCAGTGCGCGCCCTGGGCACATCATTGATATTTTTTCGCGCTCCGGCCTGCGGATTGTGGGCGCCAAGATCCACCGCATGTCGGTGAAGGAGGCCGAAGAATTCTATGGTCCCGTGCAGTATGTGTTGCGCGAAAAGTTGAAGGGCATGGTGGCCGAACGTGCGGCCAAGGCCATTGCTTCCGAGCTGGACATGAAAGTGCCGGATGCCGTGAAGGGCCAGTTGAGTGAATTGCTGGGCCCCATGTACGGCGACAACCAGTTCTACAAGATTGTTCAATTCATGACCGGCCGCTGGGGCGAAGGCCTTGTGGAGGAGGAGAAGGCCAAACCCGGCACGGAGCGTTCGTTGCTGTTGGTCTATACCGGCTCCAACGCCGTTTCACGCATCCGCGACATCCTCGGCCCCACCGACCCGAGCAAGGCGTTGCCCGGTAGTGTTCGCCGGGAATTTGGCCAGGACATCATGGTGAATGCCGCCCACGCCTCCGACTCCGTGGAAAATGCCCGCCGGGAAATGGGCATCACCAAAGTCGGCGACGACACCATCCGCCAGTGGGTGGACGTGTACTATCCGTAATCCCATTGCATCCGGGACGGTGAAGAGCGGTCCCGCTAGGAGGCTCCCATGACATTCAACCAAATCGCCTTTGCCCCCGCCGATCCCATCCTGGGGTTGACGGAGGCCTACCGGAACGATCCGCGCACGCCGAAAGTCAATCTGGGTGTGGGGGTTTTTGTGGATGACAGGGGGGTGACGCCGGTGCTCGAGTGCGTGCGCCGTGCGGAGCGGATTTACTGGGAACTGGAGACGTCCAAAGGCTATATTCCCATCGCTGGCACGTCGGACTATGCCGCCGCCGTATCCGATTTGGTGTTCGGCGCAGGCTATCATTGCCTAGCGGCCGGGTCCGTGGCGGTGGTGCAGACGCCGGGCGGCACTGGCGCCCTGCGCATCGGGGCGGAATTCATCAACGCCTTCCGCGGTGGCGGAACCGTGTGGATCCCGCAGCCGACGTGGGGAAACCACAAAAGCGTTTTCGATGCAGCGGGCGTTGCGGTG
>JAISGX010000013.1 GCA_031262805.1 Verrucomicrobiota bacterium
GTCCGCGTCCGTCATGATGATGATCTTGTGGTAGCGCGCTTTGGACACATCAAAATCATCGTGCCCGATACCGGCGCCAATGGCCGTGATCATGGTGCGGATTTCCTGGTTGTTGAGCATGCGGTCCAGCCGCGCCTTCTCCACATTCAGGATTTTGCCGCGCAACGGCAAAATGGCCTGGAACTTGCGGTCGCGGCCCTGTTTGGCGGATCCACCGGCGGAATCCCCCTCCACCAAGAAGAGTTCGCATAGGGAGGGATCGCGTTCGGAACAGTCGGCCAGTTTGCCGGGTAGCGAGCCGGAATCCAACGCGCCTTTGCGGCGGGTGAGGTCGCGTGCGGTTCGTGCGGCTTCGCGGGCACGGGCGGCCAACATGCCTTTTTCCACCACCTTGTGCGCCACGGCCGGGTTTTCCTCCCAGAACGTGGAGAGTTTCTCGTTGACCACGGAGGACACAATGCCTTCGACTTCCCCATTGCCCAACTTGGTTTTGGTCTGGCCTTCGAACTGTGGATCGGGCACCTTCACGCTGATGACGGCCACAAGGCCCTCGCGAATGTCATCGCCGGACATGGTGTCGCCGTCCTTGAGCAGCTTGTTCGCCCGGCCGTACGCATTCACAGCGCGCGTGAGGGCGCTACGGAAGCCGGACAAATGCGTGCCGCCCTCAATGGTGTTGATGTTGTTGGCATACGTCAAAACCGATTCGGTATAGCTGTCGTTATACTGCATGGCGATTTCCACCGTCACGCCGTCCTGCTCCTTTTCAAAATAGATGACGTCCGGATGCAACACCACTTTGTTGGTGTTCAAGTGCTGCACAAATTCCCGAATGCCACCGGCATACCGGAATGTTTCCTCGCGGAAGGAACCATCCGGCTGTTCCTGGCGGAAGAGGATCTCCACGCCCCTGTTCAGGAACGCCAGCTCCCGCAAGCGGGTGGCGAGAATGTCCCAGGAGTATTCAATGGTGCTGAAAATCTGATCGTCGGGATACCACGTGATCTTGGTGCCCTGATCGCCACAGGAGCCGATCACTTCCAAGGGAGATTTGGTCGCGCCGCGCTCGAAGCGCATGCGGTGAATCTTGCCTTCGCGGCGCACTTCCACCTCGAGCCACTCGCTCAAGGCGTTCACGCAGCTGACGCCCACGCCGTGGAGGCCACCAGAAACCTTGTAGTTGGAATGGTCGAATTTTCCACCGGCGTGCAGGACGGTCAGGGCCACTTCTACCGCCGGCTTGTTGAGCTTGGGGTGCAGATCCACAGGAATGCCCCGTCCGTTGTCGGTCACGGAAATGGAGCCATCGGCCGCCAATTCCACAATAATGCGCGTGCAATATCCCGCTAGGGCTTCGTCGATCGAATTGTCCACCACTTCATAGACGCAATGGTGAAGGCCGCGCTGGAAGGTATCGCCAATGTACATGGCCGGGCGCTTGCGGACGGCTTCGAGCCCTTCGAGCACCTGGATTTTCGACCCGTCATACTTCTCCTTGTCTTGAGGCGGAGCGGGTTCGTTTTTCTTCTCGTTTTGTTCTTCTGTCATATCCAAATTCTTCCTATGCGATGAGTGGACGAAAGATACCACAAACCCCTTGATTTTACAACAAAAACATCCCCCTTCCGGAAGCGCCGAAACAGGCTGAAAATCCTTCCAAAACGGAAAGCCCGGACGGCGGAGGCGGCCCCTTTCCCGCCCTTGGGCGGCCGGGCGGCTCGCGGCACTTGCGCGCCGAGCCCGTTTTCCGTTATGTTATTCATCCATGAGTCTTCCCACGATCAGTGAAATCCTCCAATCCAGCCGGGCGCCCACTCTCTCTCTTGAGTTTTATCCCCCGAAAGATGCCTTGGGTTTCGGGGTGCTGGGCAGTTCCATCGAGCGTATGCGTCCGGTCCACCCCGACTTTGTCACCGGCACCTACGGCGCCGGCGGCAGCACGCGCGACAACAGCTTCGCCGTTTGGGAACTGCTGGGCCGGATGGGATTCACCCCCGTGGTGGCCCATTTGACCTGCGTGGGCGCCGCACGCTCGGATCTCTTGGCCCAGATTGACCGCATTTACGATGCCGGCATCCGCAACATCATGGCCCTGCGCGGCGATCCGCCGAGGGGGGAAGCCTGTTTTGTCCCTCCGGAGGACGGGCTCGCCCATGCCGCTGATCTGGTGGCCCTCATCAAATCCCGGCATCCGGACATTTGTTGCGGCGTGGCAGGCTATCCGGAAACCCATCCGGAATCCCGCTCCCCCGAGGAAGACATCCACTTCCTCAAGCAAAAAGTGGAGGCGGGGGCGCAATTCATCAATACCCAGTTATTTTTCGACAACCGTGTGTTCTTTCGTTTTGAAAAAGCCTGCCGGGAAGCCGGCATCACGGTTCCCATCCTGCCCGGCCTCATGCCCGCCGCCAGCCCCACCCAGCTCCGGCGCTCCGTGGAACTCTCCTGCGCCACCATCCCGCAGGACCTCGTGGACGGCCTGGAAAACGCCCCCACATCGGCCATGGCGCGCGAATTCGGCATGCAATGGCTTGTCGACCAGATCGACGGGCTGATTGCCGGAGGCGCCGCAGGCGTCCATCTCTACATCCTGAATCAAGCCAAAACCATTTTGGACCCCAACCTGGCCGCCTGCCTGGCGCGCTGGCGGGCGCCCTCCCCTGTAAAGAGCAACATCCAACCTGAGAGAACGTGCATATGAAAATTCTGGTGACCGGTGGCTGGGGACAACTCGGCTGGGACTGTCGTGAAGTTTTTGCCCCCAGGCACGAGGTGCTTGCGCTGGACCTGCCCAACCTCGACATCACCGATGCCGCCAGTGTGGACGGCATCCTGAATTTATGGAAGCCCGATGCCATCGTGAACTGTGCGGCATATACGGCGGTTGACCGGGCGGAAAGCGATGTGGCCAAGGCCTGGCACGTCAACCGCGACGGCCCGGCCCTGCTCGCCTCCCGCGCTAAGGCGCACGACCTCTTCCTCCTGCACGTCTCCACCGATTACGTTTTCGACGGCACACGGCCCATCCCCGAGCCGTATGTGGAGACCGACGCGCCCAACCCCATCAGCACCTACGGGAAAAGCAAGCTGGCCGGCGAACGCGAAATCGAGGAACGCGCCCCGCGGCATGCCATCCTGCGGACAGCCTGGCTGTACGGCGCCCACGGGTATAATTTCCTCAAAACCATCCTCCGGCGGGCCGTCAACGATCCGAAAAAAGGCCTGCGGGTGGTGAACGATCAATACGGAAGCCCCACTTGGTCGCGCCGTCTCGCCCACCAAATCCTAGCCGTGCTGGAAGCCGACACCACCGGCTTGTTCCACGCCTCGGGCGAAGGATACGGCTCCTGGTTTGATTTCGCCTCCGCGTTTCTCTCCGCCATGGGACTGGATGCCGAGGTGCGCGCCTGCACCACCGCCGATTATCCCACCCCCACAACCCGCCCCACCAACTCCATTTTGGAAAACGCCGCCCTCAAAAGGGCCGGGCTCAATCAAATGAAGGATTGGCGGGAAGACCTTCAGGCGTTCGCCTCCCGCTATCGCGACAGCCTGTTGCGTGAAGTCGCCCACTGATGGACGCTTGAAACAGAAAGGCCCCGGCATGACACGCACCTTCCATAACCTTCTGGTCACCGGCGGCGCCGGATTCATCGGCGCCAACTTCATCCGCTGGCTGTTCGAACAACCGGATTTTCACGGACGCATCATCAACTTCGACAAGCTCACCTATGCAGGCAACCCCCTCTCCCTGCTGGACATCGCCGAAACCGCAGGCCCCCGCTACGTCTTTGTCAAAGGAGACATCTGCGATTCCGCCGCCGTCAACCAGGTCCTTGAGGCCCACCAGGTGGATGCCATTCTCCACTTCGCCGCCGAATCCCATGTGGACCGTTCCATTGCGCGGCCGGACGACTTCATCCGGACCAACATCGTCGGCACCTATACCCTGCTGCAAGCGGCACAAAAGCACCGTCCCCATCTCCGGCACTTCCACCATATCTCCACCGACGAAGTCTTCGGTTCCCTCGGTCCTTCCGGCTTCTTCACCGAGGAAACGCCTTACGCCCCCAATTCCCCCTATTCCGCCTCCAAGGCCTCCTCCGACCATCTGGTCCGCGCCTATCATGAAACCTATGGCCTGCCCACCACCCTCTCCAACTGTTCCAACAACTATGGGCCGTATCAGTTCCCGGAAAAACTGATTCCGCTGATGATCCTGAATGCACTGGAGGGGAAACCTCTGCCAGTTTACGGCAGCGGGTTGAACATCCGCGACTGGCTCTACGTCACGGACCACTGCTCGGCCATCTGGCGGATCGTTCAGGAAGGCGGAGTGGGCGCCACCTACAACATCGGCGGAGAGAACGAATTGACCAACCTCGCCGTGGTGGAAAAAATCTGCGCCCTGCTGGACGCCAAAGCCCCGCCGCTTCCTTCCGGGAAGCCACGGAGCTCCCTGATCACCCATGTGCAGGACCGACCCGGCCATGACCAGCGTTATGCCATCGACTGCTCCCGCATCCAGCGGGAACTCGGCTGGAGGCCAGCGCAAACCTGGGAAACCGGCTTTGAGGCCACCGTGGAGTGGTATCTCACCCATCTGGAGTGGGCCGATTCCGTCCGCTCTGGCGACTACCAGCAATGGGTGGCCGAGCATTACGCGTGAAGCGCGTGATGGCCCGGGGCTGACGAACGCAGAGCGCCCATCGGCGGATGGATTTCCTGCCGCCACGGCATTCTGCGCTTCCCACGGGGATGCACCCAGCGGCAAACCGCTGCCACATTCGCCTTGTCATGCTCCGGCCGCCTCGCCTATGCTCCCGGGCCGTGCATTTGAGCGGACTTGTCTTAATGGGCGGATACGCCTTCTTGCACCTGGCGGTTTACATCGTCTGGGTGCATCCCCTTCGCTCACGGATCGTCCGCTGGCTGGGTGCCCTGTTTCTGCTGGTCCTCATTCCCCTTCCGGGCATCGCTTGGCGTGCGAGCCACAGCGGACATTTGATCCTCAGCGACGTAGCTGGCACCATCGCCTATCTGCTGATGGCTCCCCTGCTTTGGCACGCCTGCTGGTGGCTTGTCCTGCTGTTGCTCAATGCGGGGCTACATGTCTTCCACCTCCTCACCGGAAGCCGGATAAGACCGCTGAAACCCAGGGCCTTCCGGGTGGCGCTCTTGACCCTGCTGGCGCTCACCATCGGCGTGTCCCTCCATGAAACCCACCACATCCGGGTGGCGGAGCTCATCATCCGAACGCCGCTGCTGCCTCCCGGCGCGGCGAGCGTGCGCATCGCCCAGATTTCTGATATGCACTTGGATGTATACCCCTGGAGCCGAAAAAGCGCACCGGTCCTCCGACAGCTCCACCGCCTCCAGCCTGACCTCCTTCTCAGCACAGGCGATTTTCTGGATGCTCCCGTCCGTTTCCTTGAGACGGAGATGGAAGCCTGGGCCGCCTTCCAGCCGCCCCTTGGAAAATACGCCATCCTCGGCAACCACGAAGGCTATAAGCCGCTACAAAACGCCCTCCAGTTTCATCAAGCCGCCGGTTTCCACCTGTTGCGCGCCAGTACGGCCACCCCCCTCCCCTGGCTGCGGCTCGTCGGCGTGGATGATCCCGCCGTCAACCGGCAAAACGGCCTGCCGGATTTTTCAAACGAAGAACGCCTGCCGTTGCCCACCCGCGCCGAAAATGAAGTCTTCACACTTCTGCTCAAACACCAACCCGTCGTTTCGCCATGGGCAAGGGAACATGTGAATCTGCAACTTTCGGGCCACACGCACGGCGGACAGATTTTCCCGTTTCATTTTCTGGTAGCGCTCGTTCACCCCGGCTTGAGTGGACTCCACCCCTTTTCTACGAACGGGCGGCTCTACATCAACCGGGGCACCGGCTATTGGGGAGCGCCTTTTCGATTGCTGGCGCCGCCGGAAATCACGCTCATCACCCTGCAGCCGGAAGAGGACCTCTCCGTGCCCACCCCCGATTGACGCTTTGCATGCCAAAAGGGGAGAGGGCCGCCGACTCCAGCAACTGGAGCCATCGGCGGTGGCCATCACACTCCCCTCTTCCCGCTTGAAGACTGGACAAAATGTCGCACCCTGACTGTACGCTTTGTCCCAACCGGGCCATATGCGCACCTGAAACTTCTTTCCCCCTCCCTGTGGCATAAGGCCTCTTTCCTTTTGTTTTAGCCCCTTTTTCACCATTTCACAGATTTGGCACGCCATTTGCTACATCTTATGGTACGTTATGATGGACAACCCGCCAGAATCGAAAAGTCGAAGCAAGGAGCGAACCCTTTTATGGGTGAGCCTGCTTCTAGAGGTCGTCATTCTGGGCTGGCTGGCAAAAAACCATTTTGACGGGGCATTCGGCCGCAGGTCCCACAACCCCTCTGCGGTTCAAGTCTCGGATCTGACTCCGCCCTCCTTGGTGTCAACTCCCACGAATGCCCCGTCATCTCTTTCTTCTGCGGAAACACCCGCCACCCCCACGCCGCACTGGATGCACGCAGGCGTTCCCCCTTTGCTGCGCATGCGCCATCCGGCGGGCCGTATGCGTGCGGAAATGCAGCAGATGATGGCCCAGGCCAATGCCGCCATGCAGGCGGATTTAAGTACCCTGTTCTCCCCCGGTCCCGCCTGGGCTGGCCTGCCCGCCTCTCCCGCCATGAACATGCACGAGCGGACGGACGGCTATGAACTCTCTCTCGCCATGCCCGATGTACCGGCGGAGGCGCTGGATGTCCGCCTCGACGGCCGGCTGCTCACCATCTCCTTCCGCCAGGACACGCACACGCCGCATGCCTCCGCCTCCCAGCACTTCGGTTCCCGCCTGCTGTTGCCCGGGCCTGTCGATGAAGGCCGCCCCATCCATCTCACCAACGAAAACAACCGAATTTACATCCGCATAGCCAAACCCGTTTCACCGCCGAAACCGGTGGAACCGTGAGAACCGCAGGAAAAGGAGCCCCGTCATGAGCGATACCGGAATCACCGCCATCAATGAAAAAGTGAAGGAGGAAAGCGCATTCGTCGCCGCCCTCCGAAGCGAAATGGAAAAAGCCATCGTTGGCCAACGCCATCTGCTGGATCGGCTGATGATCGGCCTGCTGGCCAACGGGCACATCCTTCTCGAAGGGGTGCCCGGCCTAGCCAAGACGCTGGCCGTCAAAACCCTAGCCGCCGCGCTGGACACCTCCTTCCACCGCATCCAGTTCACGCCCGACCTGCTTCCCGCCGACTTGGTCGGCACCCAAGTCTACAACCCCAAAACCGGCGAGTTCGGCACCCGCAAAGGTCCCATTTTCGCCAACCTCATCTTGGCCGACGAAATCAACCGCGCCCCCGCCAAAGTCCAATCCGCCCTGCTGGAAGCCATGCAGGAACGGCAGGTCACCATCGGCCAGGAAACCTTTTCCCTGCCGGAACCCTTCCTGGTGCTGGCCACACAGAACCCCGTCGAACAGGAAGGCACCTATCCCCTGCCCGAAGCCCAGGTGGACCGCTTCATGCTCAAAGTGGTCGTCCACTATCCCACCCGCGAAGAAGAACGCCAGATTCTGGATGCCAACGCCCGCACCGATGTCTCCCACACCGTCAAACCCGTCGTGAAGCCCGATGCCATCCTGCGCGCACGAAAGGTCATCAACGACGTCTATGTGGACGACAAAATCAAGGACTACATCCTCTCCCTCGTCTTCGCCACACGCGAGCCCGCCGCCTACGGCATCTCCGCGCTGGTCGATAACATCCGCTACGGCGCCTCCCCCCGCGCCACGCTCTATCTCACCCTGGCGGCGCGTGCCCAGGCCTTCCTTCAGGGCCGCGGCTATGTCACGCCGCAGGACGTCAAATCCATCGCGCACGACGTCCTGCGCCACCGGGTCATTCCCTCCTTCGAGGCCGAAGCCGAGGAGCTCACCGCCGACGCGCTCATCACCACCCTGCTCAACGAGCTGCCCGTGCCATAATCCACCCACACACCACCCCCTGATCCAACGCAGTCCCTTCCATGATCCCACGCGAAACACTTCGAAAAATCCGGCGCATTGAACTCCGCACGCGGCGCGCCGTCAACGACGTGTTCGCCGGGCGCTATCATTCCGTCTTCAAGGGACAGGGCATGGAATTCCAGGAAGTCCGCGAATACATCCCCGGCGATGACATCCGTTCCATCGACTGGAACGTCACCGCCCGGACGGGAACTCCCTTCATCAAGAAATTCACAGAAGAACGCGAGCTCACGTTGATGCTTCTGGTGGACATTTCCGCCTCCAACCGTTTCGGTTCGACGCCCCAGCTCAAACGCGACCTAGTTGCCGAAGTTGCCGCCCTGCTCGCCTTTTCCGCCATCACCAACGAGGACCGGGTGGGCCTGCTCCTGTTCAGCGACCGAGTGGAAAAATTCATCAAGCCCGCCAAAGGCATTCCGCATGTGCTACGCGTCATTTCCGAAATCCTCTCTGCCACGCCCACCTCGCCGGGCACCGACATGGCTCCCGCGTTGCAATACCTCAACCGGGTGGTCCGCCGCCGTTGCGTCGCCTTCCTACTTTCCGATTTCATCGCACCCGACTGCGAACATCTCCTGCGCGTGACGGCACGTCGGCACGACCTCGTCAGTTTGATCGTGGGCGACGCACGGGAACGCGATATGCCCGCCGCCGGTCTCATTGATTTTGCCGATGCCGAAACCGGCCAACGCCTAGTCGTGGACACCTCCCACGCCCCAACCCGCCGCGCCCTCCGGGATCAGTACGCCCTTCGCCGCGCCGCCCTCCTCAAACAACTCCGCACCGCCCATTCCGATGCCGTGGAGCTGACGGCCGGTGAGCCCTACGACCGTGCGTTGATTCGCTTTTTCCGCCAACGGGAGCGCCGACGATGAGCCGCCGCGCCCTCCATTTTTCTTCGAACGCGCCGGAACAAATGTTCCACGCATTGGAAAAATGTTTCGCCGTTTTTCCACTCATTGGAAAAAAAGTTTCCATGGAGTGGAAAACCTTCTTTCATGTCGGCGCGGCCGTCCTTTTGAGCCTGGCGGGCGGCTGCTCCGAAGCGCCCAGCGATGCCCTCGTCCTGCCGGAAGGGCAGAGTGCCTTCATTCAGGCCGGGCAATCCACCAACCGCATCCGCATCGGCGATCCGGTGGATGTGCAGATTCGTGTTCTCCACCAGGCGGACAGCCGGGTTTCCTTCCCCTCCGTGGCCAAAGGCAAGGACCTGCTGGTCCGCCATACCACGGAGCAAACCTCCGAACAGGCCGACGGCCTTTTGCTGACGGTGCAGGACATGACCCTCACCTCGCTTTGCGTGAGCAACCACATCATCGGCGAAGACGCCTCCATTTTGATTTCCACGCCGGAGGGTGTGCAGACCCATACGTATCCGTTCCTCTCCCTTGAAGTCGTTTCGTCATTATCTCCAGGCGAAACGGATCCTCGTCCCGTTCGAGCGAACCTTGCGTATTGGCCTGCGCCCTCCACGCGGTGGATGTGGGCCATCCCGGCTGGATTGGCCCTCCTGGCCGCCCTCCTCTTCGGACTTTGGAAATTTCTGAAGAAGCCGCGGAGCCACCTCCAAGTGGCGCCGAGCATCCCCCCGCACGAAGAAGCCTTGGCCGCCTTGGAAGCCCTGCGCGCCAAGGGATGGATCGAGCAGCTGAACATCGGCCCTTTTTATGTGGAACTCTCCGGCATTGTCCGCCGCTATGTGGAAGACCGCTTTCAGCTTCGTGCGCCGGAGCGCACCACGGAAGAATTCATCCATGAGGCCATGCAGGGCGGGGTCTTGGCCCCCGGCCAGCGGGAACGGTTGGCCGCCTTTCTGGCGCAAAGTGATCTGGTGAAATTCGCCCGCCATGCTCCCGGGCGCTTGGATATGACCCGAGCGCTGGACACCGCCGTTTCATTTGTCCGCGAAACCATTCCCGCCACCGCACCTGCGCCGGAAGAGGGGAGGACGGCATGATCGGCTTCCGCCATCCGCTGGTGCTACTTCTGCTGCTCCTTGTGCCTCTGCTCGTGTGGCTCCGCCATACCCGCCGCCGCCGCGCCGCCGTGACCTATTCCAACGGCGCGGCGCTGGCCGCCCTCCCCCGCTCCCCTTGGCTGGCCTTCCAGAGCCTGCCTCCCGCCCTCTTCGGCATCGGCCTAGCCTTCCTGGTGCTGGCCGCCGCCCGGCCGCAGAAAGGCATGAGCGAATCACGCGTGGAAACCGAAGGCGTGGACATTGTGTTGCTGATCGACACCTCCACCTCTATGCGGGCCGAGGATTTTTCCACCGCCACCCGCCGGCTGGACCGCCTGGACGCCGCCAAATCCGTGGTGAGCCGCTTCATCGAATCCCGGCGGGACGACCGCATCGGCATCGTCATTTTCGCCGCCATGCCCTATACCATCGCGCCGCTCACCACCGACCATGCCTGGCTACTGCTGCAGCTCGACCGCATCCAGACCGGCATGCTGGAGGACCGCACGGCCATCGGCGACGCCTTGGCCTCGGCCGTCAACCGCCTGCGTGAGTCCTCCGCCCAGAGCAAGGTGATCATCCTCCTCACCGATGGCATCCAAAACGCCGGGCAACTCTCCACGGTGGATGCCGCCCAGGCCGCCGCCGCGCTCGGCATCAAGGTTTATGTGGTGGGCGCCGCCTCGGACCAGCCCCAAGGCCGCGGTTTTTTCAACCTGAGCGCATTCGGACCGGAAATTGACGATGCGGCGCTAAAGAAAATTGCGGACATCACCGGCGCCAAATATTTCCGCGCCACCGATCTCAAAAGCTTGGAAACCATCTACCGGGAAATCGACGAAATGGAGAAGACGAAAATCGAGCTCGATCAATATACGCGCTACGAAGAAATTTTCGCCCCCTTCCTATTGGTCGGCCTGCTGGCCTTGCTGGTGGAAACCGCGTTGGGCATGACCCGTCTGGGGAGGTTGCCATGAAGTGGGCCGCGCCGCACATCCTATATTGGCTGCTGGCGCTTCCGGCGGCCGCCTGGCTGGGCTTCTTCCTGCTCCGCCGCCGCTTGGCCGCCTTGGGCCGGGTGGTGGAGCCTTCCCTGTTTTCCCTGCTGATTCCGCGCTGGAATCCCGGCCGCCTCCGCCTGCGCCTGTTTCTGCGCCTGCTGGCGGTGGGTTTCTTGGTGCTGGCGTTCGCCCGGCCGCAATGGGGCTTCCACTGGGAGGACGTGCGGCGCCGGGGCCTCGACATTCTGGTGGTCTTCGACACCTCCCGCTCCATGATGGCTTCCGACATCAAACCCTCCCGCCTGCAACAGGCCAAATGGGGCGTGCAGGACCTCCTCCGCCACCTGCACGGCGACCGAATTGGCCTCATCCCCTTTGCCGGTTCCTCCCTTCTGCAATGTCCGCTCACCATTGACTATGCCGCCTTCGCCATGACGCTGGAGGATGTCTACAGCGGCATCATCCCCCGCGGCGGAACCGCCATCTCTCAGGCCCTACGAACGGCCATCGACTCCTTCCCAGAAGATGGCACGGCCGACCGCGTGATCCTGCTGATCACCGACGGCGAAGACCATGAAGGCAATCCGTTGAGCCTGCTACCCGAACTGAAGGAAAAAGGCATCCGCGTGTATGCCATCGGCATCGGCACCCTGGAGGGGGAGATGGTGCCCGGAAGCGATGGACAAGGTGCCTATTTCAAAGACCGGCAGGGGCAAGTGGTAAAAACCGCTCTGCGCGAAGATGTCCTTCAGCAGCTGGCCCTCGGAACCGGCGGAACCTATGTCCGTTCCGCCGCGGGCGACACCGGCCTGGAGAGGGTATTCCAGGAAAGCATCAACAGTCTGAAGCGAAGCGAGCAGGAAAGCCGAAGCGCCAAAATTTATGAGGAGCGTTTTGTCTGGTTCATCCTGGCCGCTTGGCTACTGCTGGCGGGCGAAGCCCTGCTGGCCGACCGTGCCCGCCGCTCCACGGAGGTGCCCACATGAGCCGCTTGCGCCCCTTCCAATCCATTCTGGCCACCGCCAGCCTCTGCATCGCCTGCCTGCTGCCATCCCCCGCTAGGGGCGACGACGAGAGGGCGGCCCGCCAAGCCTTCGATGCGGGCCTGCAGGCCTATGGCAACACCCTTTTCGATGCCGCGGCCTCCAACTTTGTAGCGGCCGCCTCGACCGCCGTGGAAAGGCTCTCCCCGGCCGCCGCCTATTACAATGCTGGCCTTTCCGCGTATGCGGCGGGCGACTATTCTGCGGCTTCCGATTTTTTTGCGCGCGCCGCCGCCGCTTCATCCGACGACCTCTCCCTCCAGGCCAAAGCCTATTACAACCGAGGTAACGCCCTCTTTCATCTCGCCGATGAACCGCCTCTGCCCGATCCGACCTCCGCGCCGCCCACGCCCGACTTGAACCAAGCCAAGGCGTCCATCGGCGAATCTGTTCAAATGTATGAAAATGCCATTGCCCTGGATCCGGAAGATGCCGACGCCAAGGCCAACTATGAGCTGGCGGTGTTGAAGCAACAGGAAATCCAAGAGCAACAGCAATCGCAGCCCGACCCGCAAAAACAAGAACGGGAGCCGGGCGATGAATCCCAGGAGTCCGAAGATTCCCCCCCCGAACCGTCCCCTTCCTCCGACGAAGACACCCCGTCCCCGCAACCTCAATCCCAACCAGAGGAGGCCGACAACCCAGAGGACACGCAAGACCAGGCACAACAAGATT
>JAISGX010000056.1 GCA_031262805.1 Verrucomicrobiota bacterium
GTGCGCAACGCGTCATCCAAAGCCTTCAGTTGTTCCTCGGTGATGCCGGGCGCGTCGCCCAAACGGAAGCTGCAATAGAGCCCCTTGGAGAGGGAGTGTTCCACTGCGAAATCCACCCCCGGAAAGAGTTCATGCGCCACCTTGGCCAGCAAAAAGGCAATGGTATGCCTGTAGATCCGCTGCCCGTAGGAATCACGATATCCCAGAATTCGGACCGTGCTATCCGTTTCAATGCGGTATTCCACCGACACAAACTCGTTGTTCACGAGAGCGCCCAGGGGCGTAAATTCAATCCCTTTCAAGGATTCCGGATCCTGCTGAAAGATCCGATTGAGGGTAATTCCTGATTCAACTTCCCGTTCGGGCCCCTGCTCGAACCTCACCTTAACCATCCGATTGGTCATGCTTTTCTCCTTTTCTTTAACTGGTATAGTTTATCCGTGCCAAACAACCCAACGCAAGCTAGAATGTCCACCATGAGTCAAGCGTTTCAAATTGCTTCCGAGGATGATCTGCGCGATGAGTCCCGAAAGACAGGAACCGCCGTTGGAATTGCCTTTCCCACCAGCAAACAGGACATCGAAGGCGCCCTAGCGGAAGCCCGGCGGCGGCGAATGCCTCTCACCCTCCAAGGCGCCCGCACCGGCATCACCGGTGGGGCGGTTCCCGACGGCGGATTGATTCTGAATTTGTCCCGCATGGCCGCCGTGGAGAGAGAGGAGAATGGAGCAGGCCTCCGTGTGGAACCGGGCGCCCGGTTGTTCTCCATCCGTGAGCATTCCCCATCCGGTTTGTTCTTTCCGCCGGATCCTACGGAACCCACGGCTTCCATCGGCGGCATGATGGCCTGCAATGCCTCCGGGGCGGGCACCTATCTGTACGGTCCCACCCGGCGGCATGTGAAGGCCCTGCGTGTGTTGTTGGCCAATGGCGAACATTTGGATTTGCAGCGGGGCCGAGACAAAGCCAAAGGCTTGGAATTCCGGCTGGGCTCCCTCCACGGCGTTCTCCCTCCCCTGCCCCGGAGCGCCGTTAAAAATGCTGCAGGATATTATGTGGAACCCGATATGGATCTGTTGGATCTATTCATCGGGGCGGAAGGGACGTTGGGCATCCTCACGCAGGCATCGCTCTGTTTGACGCCGATGCCGGAGGCCATCTGGGCCTTTATGGCGTTCTTTCCCTCTTCCCCAGCGACGGCGGCCTATGTGCACGCACTCCGGCAGGCGTTCCGTATGTCCAAACCGAATGCCCGGCTGGCGGCCATGGAATACTTCGATGCCCATTCCCTTGATTTCCTGCGCCGTCAAACCAATGCACCGGCGTCCCGACAGGTTCCCCTGCCCGACATGCCGCCGGGCTCATCCTGCCTCTATGTCGAAGTCCATGCGGACTCCGACTCGGCGGCCGAAGAAGCGGTTCTTTCCGCCGTTGGCATGCTGCCGACTTTCCGTTCCAATCCAGATGCCGTTCTTCTGGCGAACACACCGACGGAGCTGGAGCGTCTGAAGCTTTTCCGCCATGCCCTGCCGGAGGGTGTGAACGCCGCCATTGATCAACGGCGGAAGCAGTATCCCGGCTTGACCAAACTGGGAACGGACATGGCCGTTCCAGATGAACACTTAACGGATATTCTGGCTTTATATGAAGCGGACCTGGCGAAGGCGGGGTTGGAGTCCGTGGTCTTCGGCCATATCGGAAACAACCACCTCCACGTCAATATCCTGCCGCGGACACCCGTGGAATATGAGGCGGGGCAGGCCTTGTACCAAAACTGGGCGGACCAAGTGATCGCTTGGGGCGGCAGCATTTCCGCGGAGCACGGCATCGGCAAACTGAAACGGGGCCTGCTGGCCCGGATGATGGGCGCTGAAGGGATGCAACAGATGCGGCAAATCAAACAGATGCTGGACCCCGACTTCCTGCTCAACCCGGGCAACCTGTTTCTACCCTGAGAGCGTTCTCCCCGGCACTTCCGCCGAACAACGGAAACAGACCGCTTGGTATAAACGAAGCAGTTTGTCGGCGCTGACCGTCCAGGTATGGCGCTCCAGAACCAGCTCCCTTCCACGGCGCCCCAACCGGCGGCGAGCTTCCGGATCCGCCGCCAAACGGACCAGTTCTGCGGCAAATGCTCCGGCGTCGCCCACCGGCACCACCACGCCCGCGCCATCCGCCACCAGGCGGGGCACCCATCCGCAAGCGGTCGTCAGGGTCGGGAGGGCCATGGACATGCCTTCCACTGCCGCAAAGCAAAAGGATTCATAATCGCTGGAGATGACGTTGATGTCCGCTGCCGCATACACGGAAGGCAGGCGGGCATACGGGACTTCGCCCAGAAAGCGGACCCGCTCCGCGATACCCAACTGCTCCGCCCGGCGAGCCATTTCCTGCCGCAAAGGGCCACTGCCGGCCAGCCACAAGCGGGCATCCGGACGGACCTTCAGAAAACGGGCAAACGCATCCAGGAGCATGGCATGGTTTTTGAAGGCTTGAAACCGGGCGACATACAACACAACGAATTCATCCGTACCGGCGCCATAGGCGGCACGGGCTTCCGAGGAACAGGGCCGGAACAGCTCCGAATCCACGGCATTGGGAATGTCCTGCACCGCCCCATGGCCACGGATTTTCAACTGCTCTATACTCGTCCCACTGGCGATGAGGGCATCCGCCAAGGAAACGCCGCCACGAGGATCGTAATAATTCGGCGCGGTGAGGCGCATGACCACCGGCGTCTTCACACCCCGTTTTTTCAACCCGTACACCAGATCCGGCAGCTCGCAGACTTGAATGAGGTCGAAATCCGCCGCATGCCGCGCAATCCAGCGAGCGGCCCGCCATTGGAACCAGGCAAATTCCGCCTGCCGGACCCGCCAGCCGCCCTTCACCTTGTCCCAGGGGAACCAACGCAACCAGGGCGTATGAAGCACCCTCGCCCGATCCAACGGCATCGGGGCGCGGCGGAATTGCGGCGCCCCGCTTAAAAAGGCGACCTCCACCCCCCGGAGTGCCAGATGGCGGGAGATTTCCAAATCAAAGGTTTCCCCACCGCCGCGTTCCAAACACGCCATTCGATTGACGAACAGCACGCGCAGGGGAAGGGATGAAACAGAAGCGGAAGGGTCCATTCCGTTGGACAGACCCGTCAGGTCTTCTCTCCCGTGTGAGGTTCCGCCGTCCACTCCTGGTCGCGGTGATGTTCGTAGTGGTGCATGACCTTGTCATACTGCCGGGTAGCGGCATCGCTCTTCTTCCCGCCCAGATAGGACACCACGGCAACCGCCAAGGCGCCCACAACAAAACCGGGGAAGATTTCATACAATCCCGCCCACGCATATTCCGCATACTTTACAGCGATGATGTTCTTCCACCAGATCACTGTTCCACCGCCGAGAAGCATGCCAGCCAACGCACCCATTTTGGTGGTATGCCGGAAGAACAGCGCCCCCAGCACCACCGGACCGAACGCGGCGCCGAAGCCCGCCCAGGCATAGGCCACCAAGCCGAACACGGTGGATTTTTCATTCTTGGCCATCATATACGCAATCACAGCAATCAACATTACCGCAAGACGGGAAATCCACAACAGCTCCTTCTCCGTGGCTTTCCGGCGGAACAGGGAATGATAGACATCCCCGGACAAAGCGGAAGCGGCCACCAGTAGCTGGCTGTCCGCCGTGGACATGATGGCGGCCAAAATGGCGGAAAGCAGAAGGCCGGCGATAAACGGAGGGAAGAGAGACTTCACCAGCTCCATGAAAATCGTCTCGCTGTCCGCCAACCCCGGGAGATAGGCGGCACCGACGCACCCGATCAACACAGCCGCCGCCAAGGCAATCACCACCCACACCATGGCAATGCGGCGGGCCTGCACCACTTCACCCGGATGTTTGATGGCCATGAACCGGACCAGGATATGGGGCATGCCGGCATATCCAAGGCCCCATCCAAGTGTGGAGATCAATTCGATCCAGCCGACGCTTTTGCTTCCGTCGGCATAGGTCAACAGGTTGAACATTTGTCCTTTACCCACCTCGACCAAGGCCTCGTTCATCGGCCCGGTTCCGCCCATTTTGAAAATGGCGGCCACCGGCACCACCACAATGGCCAGCAGCATCAACATACCTTGAAACAAGTCCGTCCAGCAGACGGCCATGAATCCACCCAAAAACGTATACACCAAGATGACCCCGACCCCCAGCAATAGCGCATGCTGGTAGGACAGGCCGAACACCGTGTTGAACAGTTTGGCGCCGGCCACAAAACCGGAAGCGGTATAAATCAGGAAAAACACGAGGATAATCAGGGCGGCGACAGTGCGGAGAATGTGCGTTTTATCCTGAAAGCGATTCTCAAAAAAATCCGGGATGGTGATGGAATTTCCCGCAATATGGCTGTAGTGACGAAGGCGCAAGGCGACATAGCGCCAGTTCAAATAGGTCCCGACACACAACCCGACGGCAATCCACATTGAATTCGCCACACCGAGGGCATAGGCCGCACCGGGCACCCCCAATAGCAACCAGCCGCTCATATCCGACGCTTGGGCGGAAATGGCGGTGACCCACTTGTTCAGTTTCCGTCCGCCCAGATAGAAGTCGGAGATGGTTCGCGAGCGGAAAAAGAAATACACGCCCACGCCCATCATGCCGCATAGATAAATCGCGAATGCTATTGTAATCAACACATCACTGCTCATGCTTCCTGCTCCTTATGGATTCCACGTTTCGGACGGCTCTTGGTCTGCCATAAATCCACTCAAATGAAAAGCGAGAAAACGAAAATATCCCCACAAAGGCGTCTTTCTTTCTCCATGAGCGCCGGCAAAAGGCCCCGCCGGAATCGGCGGGGCCTTGGTCACAGCGGCCGGTTATGGTTTCCATAGGATGATGCGGCTGTGTTTTCCCTTTTGCCTCCGGCGCCAGGAATGCCGTGAAAACGTTTCGCCTAGGCCGAATTTTCCACATTGCCGGGTCTTTTGAAAACCGCTAGGATTCTTCTCATTGATTGCAGATCCGTTCGCCTGATTTGCAGGGTTTTTATGTAATGAGGAGAAAAAGCATGACGGAACCAAACCAGACCCTACCCGGCCACGAAACCCAATCGCAGGAAATGAACTGCCCCGCCTGCGGACGCTTTGTCGGCGCCGTCGTCAAATGCCCCTATTGCGGAGCCAAGGTCACCAAACGCATGAGTTTAATGGTCACCCGCTGGGCGGCCGTTCTACTCGCCACCGTCGGCCTCTTTCTCCTCTATCTCATGGCCAAGCACCGTGACATCCCCGTGGTGCCATTGAACACGGTGCAGCCCACAATGAATTTTGCCCAGATCCGGGTGGTCGGCACCGTGGACAACGATGCTCGCCCCTTCCGCTCCGGCATGGGTATGAGTTTCAATGTGGACGATGGCACCGGCAAGATCACGGTTTTCATCACCAAAAAGCAAATGGATGAGTTGATTGAAGAGAACATGGTGCCAAAGGCCGGTGATTCCATCAATTTTGCCGGCGGGTTAAGCGTCTCCGACGAGCAGATGAGCATGCGCCTTTTGAGCGTGAAGGAAATGAAGCTGGAGCGCGCACCCGTTTTGTCCGTCCGTTTGGCGGACATCGACCACTCCATGGCGGGCACATCCATTTCCGTTGCCGGGAAAGTGTCGGCTCTTGTGTCTCCTCCCACCAATTCCCGCCGCCCCTATGAGCTGAAAATCAATGACGGCACCGATGAGCGACTTATCACCTTCTGGCAGAGCGAGTATGACCAAATCGCCAATCCGGAGGCCCTAGCGGGGGCATACATTCGCGCCCGCGTCTCTGTGGCGCGCTATCAAAAGACTCTTCAGCTCAAGCTGGCTTCGGGGCAGGACATTGAAATCCTAGACCAGATGCCCGAGATGGGCGAGGTCCCGAAAACACCTGCCCAAAAGGCCGCAACCACCTATGAACAGAAAAAGACGGCCGCCGCTCCCCAGCGGGATTTTTCGCGCGGCCGGCAATCCATGGTGGCGCTCACCCCCTTGGCCGACATTTCGGCGGATCAGGAAGGAAAGACCGTCCGGGTCCAAGGGGTGGTCCGGCAGGTCTATCTGCCGGAGGCTGGCTCCAAGGCCCCGTATTCCGTCACCCTGCGGGATGGCGAGGCCTCGCTACGAGCCGTTTACTGGTCCAATGTCCATGACGTCATTGCCGAATCGCCGAGCGTGGGCGCCACCTTCCAAATGGAAGGCACCGTGGAAGCCTATGAGGGCAAACCGCAACTGAAGGTGACCAGCGGATATACGGTGAAAAGAGTGTCGGCTTCCAGCGCCGACGCCCCGGCGGCAACTTTCACCTTCATCCCCCTGGCGAACTTGAGCGGCGTGAAAAACGCTCAGCAGGTGAATGTGCGCGGGGTGTTGGGGCCACAGCGGGACTTGGGTGGCAAAGGTGTGGCCTACACCCTCACAGAAGACGGGGACAGCGTGGATTTGGTCATCTGGAACGACACCCTCTCCGCCGATTTCATTCCGCTCCTCAAGGAAGGCGCCCAAGTCCTTCTCTACCATGTGCAGCTCGGTGAATATCAAGGTAAACAGCAGGTGAAGGCGGGCAAATCGACCACGGTCCGTGTGGCCCCGTAGCCCGTCAAAAGGAGAAACCCATGTCCTCTTTCTGGATTGTTCTATTATCGGTGATCGGCGGGACCGTGCTCTCCAGCCTGCTTGCCTGTCTGCCGGGCCTTCACGTTTACAATGTCATGGGAGCACTGGTGTTGCTCATCCTGGGGTTGGAAGGCACGGCCTATTCCATCCCGGCGGATGTCTTTGTTCCAGCCATGACGGGTATGGTTGTGGGGTGGGCCATGCTCAACACCATTCCCTCCGTCCTTTTGGGCACACCGGATGAATCGGCCCTGTTTACGGTTCTGCCTGGACAAAAATACCTGATGGCGGGCCGCGGCTATGAAGGCACCATGCTCACCGCCTTGGGCGGGCTGGCCGGCGCCTTCTTCCTGATTCTGGTGGTGGCACCCTGCGCCCCCCGCTATCTTCCGGTGGCCCAGCAGGTTCTCAAAGGGCATATGCACTGGGTGCTGTGGGTCATCATCACCTTCATGTTAATGAGCGAATGGCCAAAAGGCGGCAACCGCGGGCCGGCCGGATGGGCAAAATTCTACGACGCATGGAAAACCCTGCTCGCGGGGTTGGCCACCTTCCTACTGGCCGGCCTGCTGGGTTTCATTTTGCTGACCCGCTCCCCTGTGGACCATACGGTGGCCTTTCAGAACATCATGCCGGCCTTTGTCGGCTTGTTCGCCATTCCTTGGTGCCTGTTGAATATCATTTCCGCAGCGGATGTCCCCAAGCAGTTCATCGCCAAAAGCTTGGACGTGAATGGCGACGTCATTCTGCGTTCGGTCTGGTCGGGTGGGCTGGGCGGTGGAATTGCCGCCTATTTTCCAATCGTCACCGGCGGCGTCGGCGGTATGCTGGCTGGGCATGCCACGGCCCAGCGAGACGAACGGATTTTCATCATGGGCCAAGGGGTCTCCAAATTTATCTATTATGTGGGCTCTTTCATGCTTCTGTTCGTACCGGGGCTCTACCTCACCCGAGGCGGCGGGGCTTGGATGATCAAGACCCTCTACACGCCTAGGGGCGATGCCGATTATTTTCTGGTTCTCGGTTGCATTTCCATTGCCGCCGCCATTTCGTATTTGATGATGTCGCCCCTCGCCCGCGCCACCCTCTGGCTGATCGACCGGTTCAACTACCGGCATGTCTCCAGCGTGGCCTTGGTCATCATCCTCGCCATGGTGCTACTGGTGACCGGCTGGGTGGGGCTCTTCATCGCCATCGTCGGCACAGGCATCGGCCTGCTGCCGGTTCTGTTCGGTTCCCGACGCTTGAACTGCCTCGGCATCCTGTTGTTGCCCATCGCCTGTAACATGTCCGGCTTCGGCGAAACCATCACCGGCTGGCTCGGCCTCACCTGATCGAGAAAAGAAAGGAATACAATAATGAAAGGTTTTTCCCATTTCATGTCCGGTGTGGCGGTAGCGTCGTTCGGCCCATGGGCCATTGAGGCCGCCCTGCAGGGCAATCCGATCTATTTCATCCTCGGCGGCGCCTGCGGCATCCTGCCCGATACGTTGGATTTCAAGTTCTACCGCTTCTTCTATGAGCATGATGTGTATGTCACCCCCGATCCGGCCCATCTGGACCCACAGTATGTGGCCGACGAAATCGCCCGGGCGGTTGCCATGGCGGCGGACGAGAAGCGCTACATCCGCCTCAAGCTGGTTTCCATCCGGCTGGGGGCCGATTTCTGGCAACAATACAAGGTTCAATTCGACAACGAAAAGATGACCGTCACAGTGAAATTCGGACCCGTCGTCAATACCGGCCAGGTGCCTGTGAGGGGAACGGAAAACCGCTATCCGGCCGTTGGCTGTGCGCCCCTTAAAGCCAAGGTGGTCCAGACCTACGACGCCCAGTTGCGGGTGGATATTTTCGATGGCCCCACCGTCGGTCTGGCGCCCCGTGAAGACGGCGGACTGGAGTTGGAATTTCTTCCCTGGCACCGCGAATGGTCGCATGCCCTCACCGTGGGCATTTTCCTAGGCATCCTCTGGGCGCTGATCAGCGTCTTCATCGGCGGCTGGAGCATGGCCTGGCAGGGTTTTGTGACCATCGCCGCTTGCTATGGCGTGCATGTGGTGGAGGACCAGCTGGGACACATGGGCTCCAACCTGTTCTATCCCTTCTCTAAAAACCGCACGCCGGGCCTCCATTGGATGCATTCCGGCGATGGCCTGCCGAACTTTCTGACGGTCTGGATTTCCTGCATCCTGATCTTCTGGAATCTATATCGCGGCCAACCCGCCATGACCTATCACTTCACCTTCCTGCATTTGATCATGGTCTCGCTGGTTGTCCCCGGCGTCATCTTCTGGGTGCTGCGCAAACTTCTCAACCGGGCCACCACAGAAGAAGTCATGAAGGGGGATGATGCCGACGATGAGTGGAATGAAATGAAGGCGGCAGGCAGCTAAACCCCACCTCCACCGAGCGGCCCCACACAGGGCCGCTTTTTTTATGTTTTCCGAAAGCTACGCCGCCCGCTACACTTCCTGCATGAGCGATTCCCTTCTGCGTTTCCGTGATCTGCCCCGTCCCGACTACAACGGGGGCAGCATTCTCAACCTGATGAGCAGCCTCATCCGCTCCCGCGGCGGCCGCTGCCACCACCGCACCCTTCGCGGCTTGCCGCCGAGCGTCCTGCGCCGCCACAAGAAGGTCATTGTGCTGTTGCTGGACGGGTTGGGCGCCAACCAGCTCCACCTCTTCCTGCGGAGCTCCCCCCCCCTGGCCTTTTTCAATCGCCATCCCTGGCAGATCATGACCACGGTCAGCCCCGCCACAACCGCCTCGGTCGTCACCACCGTGGCCACCGGCGCCTCCCCGGCCGAACATGCCGTTCTAGGCTGGCATCTCCACCTACCGGACCTGGGCATGGATGGAACCATCCTGCCCTTCAGCACCCGGACGGGAACCCCGATTGCCCCGGCGGACTTCGATCTGGAACGCTACCTAGCCCTGCCTACCCCCCTGGCCACCACACAAGGCAAGCGCGTTCTCATCTCCCAAGCCCCCCTGCCTTCCAGCCGGACCTCCATGGCCCAATCCTGGTGGCACGAACGGCATGCCTATCAGGATCTGGAAGGTCTTCTGCGGCGCCTGAAAACCTTTGCCCGAAAATCCGTCCGGAACCCGGCCTTCGCCTATGCGTATTGGCCGTTTTACGATACTCTCTGCCATGAATGCGGCCCCGACGGACAGCCGGCCCACCGCCATTTGGTGGATCTGGATGCCTTTTTGGCCCGGGCGGAAAAGGCATTGCACGGAACCGACACCCTGCTGCTGGTCACGGCGGATCACGGTCATATGCGGACGGAAAACACCATTGATCTTTCCGCCATCCCCGGATTCTATGACTGCCTGGCCTCCCTCCCTTCGGGGGATGCCCGCATGACCCAATGCTTTGTCCGCCCGGCCCAAAGACATGCCTTCCTGCAGCTGACCCGGCAACCGCCCCTGGCGGGCAACAGCGTCTGTGTTGCCCATTCCGCCATTCTGCGCTCCGGATTGCTTGGCCCTGGAACCCTCCACCCCGCCTTGCGCGCCCGCTTGGGCGACGAGGTGTTGTTTGCCGCGCCGGGCTGTTCCTTCCAATATCCCCGGGCACAAGCCCAGAACCAGAAGCCCCTTCGCGGAACGCATGGCGGCCTCTCCGAAGATGAACTGCGCGTGCCGCTGTTTGTCATCCGCCCATAAGCCGCTACCTCCACGAAGAGGGAAGATCCCCCGGGCGACCACAGGGCAACGCTTAGAAGTTGTACTGCACGCCGACGATGTAATCGTGTTCAGAATAATCCCGCAGGAAATTGATGTTGACCGATCCCATCAGATCCCAGTGCCGCCAGATCCGCTGGCTGTAGGTGCCCGTCAACCCGATATAGGTGTCCCAATCGGCATTGGGATCACTGCCGGGATACCAATTTCCATCGCTGTCCGCCTGAGCCTTGAGATTGAGATAGGCGGATTCATCTTCCGGACGGGCTTTTTCCTTCTGCATGCCCAGCCGGACATCGAACTGGAAGAAATAGTTCTGATAGGAGCGTTTCATGCGAAGCACGCCGGAAAAACGGGTGTCCCAATACGGCGTCCAATACAACTCGGAATATTCATCCATGCTGTACACCGAGGCTTCCACCCCGCCCCAAATGCCCTGGCGCGCAAACAGCTGCCAGAAGGAGCTCCCGAAAATGGAGAACATGGCATTGCTATCATCATAGCTGTAGTAAATGGCATTGCAATTCAGATCCCAATCGTCCGCCACCTTCCACAGGGCATTCAGAACAAACGCGTCATAGGAAATGATGGCACGGGCGGATGGAACCAGATCATGGTCATAGGCCGTCAACACCTGCAGCGTCCGGAAGGGGCGCCAGGCAACCGTCAGGGAGTACAGGATTTCCGATTCGCTGGACTTGCCTGTCGTGCCGGTTTTAAACTTCACGCTTTTCTGGCCCACAGAAGCATTCAGGCTGGCGGAATCATTGACATTGACGGTTACCGCGCCGCGGATTTCCTGTACATCCGCCGAATAATCATATTTGTCCACCCGGTTGGTCTGAACTTCGCGCGTGGTCACGGTTTCCACCTGTGTGACGCGGGTTTCGGCCACCCCATTCACGGTTTCCCTGCGCGTTTCCACAGAGGCCTGGGTTTCGTCTCGTGTAATGGTATACCAGTAATTGCTCTTTACCGTTTGGTCGATGGAGCCATCCCGGTAATAGGCATTCGCCCCAATTTTGGCCGTGATGTTCAGACCGCCGCGAATTTCAAAATACTTCTGCAGGATTTGCTCGTTGGACTGGTTTTCGCGATAGCCCACCCCCAGCATCAGGTTGGACGGCTTGACCCGCCACGGGCTCGTGCCCGAGCGGTCCGCCTCATCCGTCGCCGGCACCAAGGTGGACACCGATTTGTTCTGGGTCATAACAATCAGTTCCCGTAGCAGATTCTCCGGATAGCCATCCCGCCGGAGCAACTCCACCTGCCGGTCGGCCAAATGGGGCTTGTCCATCAGAACGGCAATTTCCGCACGCATCCGCCGGGCGAGGAAGACCGGGTGGTTCATCAACACATTCTCGAGCAAGACATTGCTTTCTTCATCCCAGGCCGGCTCATAGCGGCGAATCAGCATCATGTTGTCGCCCGGAAAGGTGTAGCCATACTGGTCCAAGGCGAATCCCACCGAATAGTCGCGAATGGCTTCATTCAAAATGGACCGAATTGGATTGAGCATTTTAGCCACATTGCTGCCTTCCTCCTGCCCCACTTCGCCATACGGATAGGCCACCGCCGTTACTTCGTTCGAGGATAAATCCAGCCGCGTGACCAGCAGTTCCTTGCTGAAGGAAAACTCACGGCGGACCCGACCGGTCCATTCGCGCATGGTTTCCAGGCGGTTCCGTTCATCCAGCCAAATCCGGTTGGGCAACGGAAACACTTTTCGGCGGCGGTCCAGACGTTCCCGTTCCTCTTCCGTCAACAGGGCGGGATCCACATCCTCTTCCCAAGGGCCCACCGGCATCAGTTTGTGCGCCCTGTACAAATGGCTGCCGACCTCCCAGACGCCGGTATCCATATATTCCCGAATTTCCGCCCAAGTGGCGTACATGGGGGCGTTGAGCTCATCCAGCATGCCGATGATGAACATGCCGAAGGGAATCCCCAGCTCCTGGCCAATCGGCGTGCCCAGTTCAAAAGAGCTCCGAATGCCATCGTCAAAGGTGACCGCCACCACTTTAGCGGGCGTGATGTCCTCATGCGTCACGGTTTCTTTTCTCCCGGTGAACGCATACTTGATGTTGTCCACCTGGCGCGCAAGCCAAGGCTTCGGAGTCGCCCGGTTGAATTCCTGTTTGTTGCTTTCCAGATAATGCGGGATGTCCATCGGAGAGATGAAGCTGAATCCGGCATCCTTCAGTGCAAGCAAATGCTCGTACAGGCGGCGGGCGGAGGTCTGCGCCAGCCACTCGCTCTCCGTCAATCCATGGTACAGCAAGGTCAACACGGCGCCGCGGCTACTCGCTTCTTCCAACCGCTCCAAGGCGTCCATGGCCTCTTGATAATGGCCGCGCTGAATTTCCAGACGGGCGATGTCCAGATAGCGGTAGGGATCCTGGGGCTGGTATTTATCGTACAATTCATTCAAGGCCCGTTCAGCCGCATTGAAATCCTTGATGAACATTTCAATCTCAAATTGCGTACGCAGGGCAGAGCGGTTGAACGGATTGAACTCCTTCAAAATTCGATTGACGGTCTGGCGAGCCAATTCGGGCTTATGGGCAGTCAACGCCGCCTGAGCATACATATTCAACCACGCCACATTATCCGGTTGCTGGTCAAGGGCGTTTTCATATTGATCCAAGGCCAGCGTCAACGGCCATTTTGCCGCATCCTTGTTGTGGAGCAACACATAGCGATTGGCCAGGCGCATCCGCAGCTGGGCTGCCACCTCTGGGTCTTCGGCATCCTCCAGTAGTCCCTTGAGGGATTCCACCATTTCATCGTCCTGCTGCGAAATTTCCGCAATATCCGCCCGGATGGTCATTGCCTGCAGGCGGGTGGGATCCTCCGCCAGAATTTCACGGGCCGCCTGATTCGCCGCCTCCAGATTCCCCACCATCATCAGCGCACGGGCATATTCCGTCCGCAGATCCAAGTTTTCGGGAATCATCGTCACGACATCCGTCCACAAGTCGAGGGAATCCTCATAGCGTTGAACCAGCGCATAAATACGCGCCAGATCGATTTTAACATCGTAGCGTTCTTCATCCTCCGCCACCAATTCTTCAAAGATGGCGGTGGCCGGATGCAGGCGGCCGAGGCGGAAGAGATTTTGGGCATACCAATACCGAATGTCATAGTTTTTGGGTTCCAGCTCCAGCGACCGCTTCAGATATTCATCCGTGGCCCGCCAATCCTTTTTCAGGATGGACAGCTGGGCCAAGAGGCTGTACGGCTTGGGCGAATCTGGGCGTAGCGCCATATACTGCCTCCAGAGCCGGTCTGCATCCTCCATGCGGTCGGTCCAATAATAGCTCCACCCCAAAGCCTCCCAGATGGCTTCCACCGTCGGCATTTTATCGATGACGCTTTCCAGCAGGGGAACGGCATTCGTATAATCTTCTTCCTGAATCAACAGAATCGCGGTTTCCAATTCATCCGTGGTTCCGATGATCTCCTCCTCATCCGCCGGACCGTCGCGCAGGACAAAAGGCTCCCGGACATTTCCATCCTTCCGCGTGCTCCGGATCAATTGATCCACGGCCTGTTGCGTCGCCACCACCGATGTCGGGATGGCGATGTCCTGGCCGATGCTGGCAAGCCCGCCAGACAAGAGAACACAGAGGACGACTAGGATTGGAAGGATCTTTTTCATTCTCACCACGTTATCTCGGATATAGGAGGGGGAATTCAATTTGAGTACGGCGATTGGAACGTTGTCGTTATTTCCAAAAATCCTGGATCAGCTTGGTGGAGAGCAACCGTGCGCCGTCCGGAGCCAGATGGATGCCATCGTTGTCGCGGATCTTGACGCTGGCGGCAGTTTTCGGATCCATAATGCGCTCGGTATAGGCGCCGGTCCGGCGGTTCACCACCAACGGGCTGAAATCATACGGCAGGACCGCCGGGCGCTTTTCGGCCTCGGCGAGGATCGTGGCATTCACCTTCTCGGCAAAGGTATTGGCAACCGCATCGCGCATCGGCGGCAACAGCAGCCAGATCACCTGCCTGCACCCGCCATCCAACAAGATATCCATGGCCTCCCCAACGCGGCGGGCATACTCCGCATCCCACTCCGGGGTACCGGTCTGTAGGATTGTGCCGCTGGCGCTCTGCATCGGCTGCCGGTCGTTGGCGCCCAAGGCCACGACCACCACGTTCGGATGATATTCCGCGCACATGTCGCGCATTTTTTCCAGCCAATCAAAGGCATCCAGACGGGCCAACCCCGTCCCAATGCCGGAAAACGTAGTGGCTTGAACATCCGGCAACTTGGAGAGTTCACGCTCCATGGCCAAGCCCGGCAGCTTCATCATGGAATCGCCAATCAACAACACGGGGGAACGCGCCCCGGGAAGCTCGGCAAAGGAAGCCGGAACAGCCAAGCCGAAGACCAACACCAAACACAGGACAATCCAGTTGAAACGCATATCCACTCCTCGTACAAAATCAAAACACCTCAATTTATCTATTCTGGCATATCCAGCCTTGTAAAACAACCAAAATGAGACAACGCTTCCTCTTCAACGGGCACAAAATCCCGCCCCTCTCCTTGCCCCGTGGAGTCAAGAAAATCGAGAACTCTGCGGTGCCGCCGCCGGGCCACCACCGGCGCCTCGTTCCCCGAGGCCGTTTCTTGAGACACTTTCGATTCCATTTGCCATGCCTTTGCGCCCTATGCTTCTTCGGAGCGCTTTGTGTCTCATTTTCATTGGCACATAGGGACGTAGGAAAAAGCGGCCGATTTTTCCACTCATTGGAAACCGAATTGCTGGATTTTCCACTCATTGGAAAAAAAGTTTCCACACTATGGAAAACGATAAATTAAAGCCCTCAGGTATGGCTTCTCCCGGCCTTCTATTCAACAGGCGGTGGTGTTCCGTCGAATGACGTTCTCCACCGCCCCTGTATTGGGACCTTCTCCGCACGGCAGTAAACAAACGGACCGGCCTTCGCCGGTCCGTTTATGGCACTGCCTCTTTTTCCGCCAAGGCGTCTACAACGCCTTGAAGCACAGGGTGGCGTTGTGGCCGCCGAAGCCCAGCGAGTTGTTCAGGCAAGCGCGGACAGTTTTTTCGCGTGCGGTATTGGGCACATAGTCCAGATCGCAGGCAGGATCCGGCGTGGTGTAATTGATGGTGGGCGGCAGGATGCCGTCGCGAATCGCCAGCACGCAGACGATGGATTCCACGCCACCGGCGGCGCCGAGCAGGTGGCCGGTCATGCTTTTGGTGGAGCTGATGGCCACGCGGCGGGCATCCTCTTCCCCCAAGGCGATTTTGATGGCCCGGGTTTCGCCGGCGTCGTTGAGCTGGGTGCTGGTGCCGTGGGCGTTGATGTAATCAATCTCCGCAGGGGTCAATCCGGCATCCGCCATGGCAATTTTTATGCCGTTGGCGGGTCCCATGGAGGTTTCGTCCGGGGCGGTGATGTGGTAGGCATCGCCCGTGGCGCCATAGCCCGCGAGTTCACAATATATCCGAGCGCCACGGGCCTTGGCGCGTTCATATTCCTCAATGAAAAGCATTCCGGCGCCTTCGCCCATGA
>JAISGX010000093.1 GCA_031262805.1 Verrucomicrobiota bacterium
GTTGGTTGTGGCCATTCCCTCCGTATCCTTGTACACCTACTTCAAGAACCGCCTTTCCCGCATCATTTTGAGCATGGAAGGGTTGACTATGGATCTGATCAAGGCCCTGCGGAACGTGGAAGTCGTGGAGGAATAATCCACCCGCCTTCACGGGGAGAGTGACATGAAAAAACAATACCCGGATGCCAAGCTGGACATGACGCCGATGATCGACGTGGTGTTCCAGCTCATCATCTTTTTCATCACCACGGTGGATATGGAAAGCAAGGCCTTGGAGACCAAGGTCCGGATGGCCATGTCTCCCCATGGGCCGGTGGAGGAGATGAAGGATCCCAGAACCGTCACGGTGGATGTGGAACAAAACGGCACCATTCGAATTGGCGGAACGCGTTTGACCGAGGGACAGCTGTTGACCATCATGGCCAAAGCCGTGGCCTCATCGGGACAAAGCACGCCCGTGGTGATCCGTGGTGATTTTGCCTCCACCCACGAACAAATCAAACGTGTCATGGACATCTGCGGTAAGGCGGGGCTGTGGAAGCTTCGATTCGCCGCCGTGAAGGAAAAGAACACATAGCCGGAAAGGATTGTCCATATGGCGGTAAGAAAACGAAAAAGGCCTGAGCAGCCGGTCGGCGAATTGGAAATGACGCCGATGATCGATGTGGTGTTCCAGCTGTTGATTTATTTCATTGTGACCATCAAGCCGATCGATGTGGTGACGAACCTGGATGTTTTCCGGCCGGCACCCGATCCCAACGCCGTGAAGGATGAAGCCCCTCCGCCGCCCATCCGGCTGGGGATTTATCAGGATGGATACACGTTGAATGATGTCCCCATTTTGCCGGAAGAGATGGATCAACGGCTGGGCAAATTGGCCTCCTTGAATGCGGGAGTAACCATTATGATCACGGTCTCGGCTGTTTCGCAGCATGGCATGCTGGTTCGGGCGTTGGACTTATGCGCCAAAAACGGCTTGCACAGTCTGGCGATTGTGAGTGCCTCGAATTAATCAGAGAGTGGAAGGGAAGCCTGGGAGGCGACTATGGATGTATCAATTAAAGCCCTGCACAAAAACATCATGGAATGGATGGCGGGACCTGTCGGGACGATTCTCCTGCACGCCTTGGTCATTTTTGCGGCCTTGTTCCTTGTGGATATGACGATCAAGGAAAAGGAGCCCGAAATCGAAGTCCAGATTGTTGAATTGGACACCCAACAGCTGGATGAACTTTTGGAGGATTTAAAGCCCCCGGAGGATCTGCCGGAATTGGTGGACACCATCACGCCTCCCGATGTCAACATCGATATGATGCCTCCTCCAGATATCCAGGACTTTGCTGCGGCTCCGGTCATGGATTCTGTGGCGGAGCTAAACATTGCCAGTGATGCCTTCAGCCCCATCATCATGAAGAACTTGGCCCCCGGCAACATGGTCAACCGGAGCGGCGATGGCCGTTCCGCCGCCATTGCCGGATACGGCGGACAGTGGGGAGAACTTGCCGAAGCCGCTGTTCTGCGTGCTCTGGAATGGCTTCGCCTGAATCAGAATCCGGATGGTTCCTGGGGGAAGAACGACCGGGAAGCCATGGCCGGCCTAGGCATCCTGACCTTCTTGGCCCACGGGGAAACCACCACATCGGAAAAATATGGCCCAACCGTGGAACGGGCCATCCGCTATCTGGTTGCCCGCCAGAACGACAAGGGGCATTTTGACAATGTGGAAACCACCTCCGGCACCTATTCGCAGGCCATCTGCGTGTATGCCCTAAGCGAGGCCTATGGCATGACCCGCATCCCCTCCCTGAAAAGTGTGATGCAAAAAGGCGTGCAGGTATTGATCGATGGCCAGCAGCCCAAAGGAGGATATGACTACAAATTTGCCAAAGGTAGCCGCCGGGATACATCCCTCGGAGGGTGGTGTGCCCAAGCCATGAAGGCCGCCTATATCGCGGGGGCGGAAAATCAGAAGCTGAAGGAAGCCATGGACAAAGCCGTGGAGGACATGAAGAGTGCCCAGCGGGAAGACAATGGAAGCTTTTATTATACGGACCGCGGTAGCCATTCCACACACAGCATGTGCGCCGTTGCCTTACTGAGTCTGCAATTGCTGGGATATGGAACCGATCCGGCGGCGCGGCGCGGCCAGGGCTTTTTGGACAGCGCCACCTGCAATTGGAAATCTCCTCCAGAGTGGCCGATGTATGCCTGGTATTACATTTCCCAGGCTAAATTCCATCAGGGCGGCGGTACATGGAAAAGCTGGAATAATCAATTTGCCCCACAATTCATCCGGAACCAGAACAAAGACGGCAGTTGGGATTCTCCCGGCGTTGCCGCCTTTGAAAAGGGACGGACCGGGCGCGAAAATTATCATCCCGTGTATGCCACCACATTGGCGGCGTTGACCCTGCAGGTGTATTACCGTTTTCTGCCGACCTACCAGCCGATTGAAATCCAGGTGATTGATCAAAAATCCTCGGATGATGTTAAGATTGAGATTCTGTAGCTGGGGGAGATGCACCTCACGCGCGTCGTTACGGCGCGCGTTTTTTTATGCTGTCGCGGAGGGGGGGCAAATGCAAGGGTCGGGCCCGGCCATCCGCTCCTTCATTTTGGGCTTTGTGAAGACGGAGAAAATGCTTTTTCTCCCGTATCGTCTGGAGGTTGGCTACGGACAGAGGCCCATCAACGCGAATCGCGGATGTTCGCGTTAAAATCTTATCGTCCAGCAGAACGGAGGATGCGTCATCCCCATGGCTGAGCGGCGTCCAGTTCGGTGAAGTCCTGCACAATCCGGTCCGCTTGCTGGACTTCCTGCCGGGAATGGCTGGTCAGCAAGGCAATCACGCGCATGCTGGCGGCACGGGCCGCTTGGATTCCGGCAGGAGAGTCCTCGAATACCAAGCAGTCTCCCGGCGGCGCCTGCAGGGATTCTGCGGTTTTGAGATAAATATCCGGCGCCGGTTTGCTCCGTTGCACATCTTCCGCGGAAGTCACCACATCAAAAAACGGGCGGAGGTGCAATGCATCTAGGCAGGCATTAATATTCTCCATGGGGGCGGAGGAGCCAATCGCACACCGGATCCCTGCGGTATGCGCCTTGTGAAGAAAATCTAGCACGCCGGGGATGGGCCGGATGCCGCCGTCTCGGATCCATTGCCGATAGAGTGCTTCCTTTTCCTGCCCCATGCGCTCGGCCTCTTGCGCACCCACGGGCCATTTGAGCAGCTCTTGGATGACGGCAACGGTTTTCATTCCGCATTTGCCGATATACTCCGGATGGGGGCAGGGCAATTGGTAACGGTTGGCCGTGGCCTTCCAGGTATCCACGTGCATTTGGTTGGAATCCACCAGGGTTCCGTCCACGTCGAAAATATAGCAGGGCCGCCGCATGCCCTCAGTCCAAACAATCCGGTGTGAAGGACAACGGATAGAGTTCGCCGATGGTCGTCAGGCTGATTTGCCGGATGTTGCCCTGCCGGGTGACATTCACCGAAATGATCCGGGCATCCGGCCCGGTGGCGAATTCCCGGATCTTTTGTCGACAAAGGCCACAGGGGAGGGCGAAGCCATTCCCGGCCTGGACGGCAACGGCCAAGGTCTTCAGTTTGTAGACGCCGGATTTGATCATCCCGTTGATCGCATCCATCTCGGCATGCGTGGTCAGGGTGAAGTCAATGGTTTCAATGTTGCAACCCACATGGATTTTATTGTGGACATCCTGAAGGGCCGCGCCGCATTTGTAGTGAGAAAAAGGCGTATAGGCCTTTTCACGAATGGCAACGGCTTTTTCCACCAGCCGCCGGTCTGTTTTGGACAATTCATCAAGCGTTGTCTTCTTCATGAGGCCGGGACTGTAACGCATTCATCCCGGCTTCGCAAGTTTTTGAGGCCCGGGACTCAGCGGATGAATTTGCGGAAATCCTTCTCCAACGCCTCGATATCCGCCCAGCCATAGGTGGACAGCAACGCCGCCCAAGCCTCCTCCCCATACGTCACCCGAGCAAAAAAGGCATCCCAATTTTCGGGGGAGTGCTTCAAGCGCAGGTAGCCGACAAGATACTTCGATGTGTCATAAAACACGCGCACGGCCTCGATGTCATGCCGGATGGCGCAGGCAAAATTCAGGGTGGGAAGCGGGCAGGCATTCCGAAGGGGCGGAAAGGCCTGTTTCCGACTCTGGCCCATGCCCTTGGCCGCCCGGTAGGCGAACTCACCGTAGTATTCCGCCAATCCTTCATTCAGCCACAGGGGAATCGGGAACGGCAGAAAGCGGTTGAAGACCAGATGGGTGATTTCGTGCGCCAGCAGTTCCATTTTCTGGGAGGTTGACTGGCCGAGTTCCTGTAGATACAGCGCATTTCCTCGGCAGAAAGAGACGCCCCATTCCATCGCCCCCTGTCCGTCCAGGAAGGCTCTCCACTCGCGGGGATGAACGTTGAAAATGAAAATATGGGAACGGGCCGGAGACACGCGGTCCTTCCAGTTGGGGAGATCCGCTGAAATAGCCGTATAAAAAGACTCCGCAAACCGTGCGACCTTGGCGGCGAACATCTTCTGGTCATAATGGATGATGAAATGTTCGGTTTGCAAATGTTTCCACTTGTAGGCCGGATCCCGCAGGACTTTGATATCTTTTGGAAGAAGGTGGGCCGTATCGACCTCTTTGGAGGAAACCTCCTGCATGCCGTCGCTGGCGGAAAGCCGCCGGGGCGGGGCGGCCTGCACAGATGTCCAGCCAAGGAGCAGGGCGGCGGCCATATAGATCGGGCAACGGCTCATGGTGATTCGTTCACGGTTTCATTATCCATGGTTCTACTTCAGAGAAATCAGGCGCGGAAGTCTCATAGGATTTTTCATCGTCTTCAACCTGCATTCATTATATAAGAGGGAAAAACACAATGCAATAGAATCAGCAGGGTTAGAATGAAACAAACAAATGAATGCGGTGAGTGGAGCGTGGATGGATCCCTGGTGGCCCTTCCGGCGGATGGTCCTCGAGGGAAGGCCCGGTTTTTGGATGGATTTTTCAGGCCGGCGCCGGAAGCGATTTCGCCCCTGCTGGTCTTTGTTCACGGCATGGGGAGCAATTTTTATCGCTCCGCACTAAAAAAGGCGTTTTTGGATGTCGCGCCGGCCATGGGCGTCTCCATCCTTTCATTCAACAATCGGGGCGCGGAGAGGGGGACGGAGGATGAACGGTTTGAAACATGCCTTCTTGATTTGGATGCCGTGATGTCGTTTGCCCGGCGCCACGGATATCGGCAGATCGTACTCATCGGCCACAGCACGGGTTGCCAGAAAGCGACGTTTTGGCAGGCCAAACGCCAACGCCGAGAAGTCAAAGGCGTGGTGCTGTTGGCGCCCACGGATGACCAGGCGACTGTGCAACGGGATCTGGGCCGACGCTTTGAGCAAAAAGTGGCGTGGGCCCGGGAGCAGGTCGCCTTGGGGAAAGGGGACCGCTTGGTCGCCGGATTATACGAGCGGTTCACGGCCGCCCGGTTTTTAAGCGTGGCCGATCCCCGGCGGACGGAAGCGAGCCTTTTCCGCTATGCCGGCCCATTAACTCACTTCCGGCGGGTCCGCTGCCCAGTGCTGGCCATCTTCGGCGAAAAGGAAGAATTCGCCGCCATCCCCCCTGCGCAGATGCTGGGGATCCTTCGCCGGAAGACTCGCTCGGTGGATTATGATGATTGGTTGATACCGGCGACAGGCCACAGCTTCAAGGGCTGTGAGCAGGAATTGGCTCTGGTGGTGTGCGATTGGATTCGTGAGATCACGTCATGAAACTTACCGGTGGAGTTCATAACGGCCGCTTGCTGAAGGTTCCGGCCGATGGAACCCGGCCCACTCAGGACAAGGTCCGGGCGGCTATTTTTTCTTCCTTGGCGTCCATCGTGCCCGGGGCACGGGTGCTGGATCTGTTTGCCGGAACAGGGGCATTGGGGTTGGAAGCCTGGAGCCGCGGTGCGGCCTGGGTGGAATGGGTGGAGAATGGACGACATGCCTTGACCGTATTGAAAACCAACGTGAAAAATCTGGGTGTTCCCTCCTCGTCGGGCCGGATTGTAGCGGCGGATGCCTTGAAACGTTTGGCTTCTGCCCATGCCGGGGAGCCGTTTGATCTGGTTCTGGCCGATCCCCCCTATGCCGAGGCAAAGGCCGGAGATTGGCAGGGCCGAATGCTGACGGAATTGGCACAGAACCAATGGCTCCGCCCTGGGGGGCTTTTTGTTTTTGAAACGGAAGGGCGCAGTCCGCTTTCCGCTGTTTTCGGCTGGCGCTTGGCCCGCGACAAAGCCTATGGCGCCACGCGTGTGCTCCTCTGGGTATGGGAGCCCTAATTTTTTTCCCTGTTTTCTCGACAAATGGGAGGGAAGGCGCATACAATCGCCCGAATTATGCCCGGAATCGGAACATTCGAAATCACCTATGAGGACCCGCATTCCAAAGCCCGCTTGGGACGTCTCTGGACGGCACATGGGCCGGTGGATACCCCCGTCTTCATGCCGGTGGGAACCCAGGCCACGGTCAAGTCCATGGCCCCTTGGGAACTGGAAGCCGAGGATTGCCAGATTTTGCTAGGCAATACCTACCATCTGAACGTCCGGCCGGGCATGGATGTGATCGAACATTTTGGTGGGTTGCATCGTTTTCAGGATTGGAAAAGCGCCATTTTGACCGATAGCGGGGGATATCAGGTCTTCAGCCTGACCAAGCTCCGCCAGATGACGTCGGAAGGCGTTTGGTTCCAATCCCATGTGGACGGCACCCGGATGTTCATGGGGCCAAAGGAAAGCATGGGCATCCAACGGATTCTCGGCTCCGATATCGCCATGGTTTTTGATGAATGCCCGCCATGTCCCTGCACCCCGGAATACGCTTGCCAAGCCGTCGAGCGAACCCTATCTTGGGCCGCGGTATGTGCAGAACAGCCCCGTGCGCAGGGCCAGCTGGTGTTTGGAATTGTGCAGGGGGGTGTTTATCCCCAGTTGCGTGAACGATGTGCAAAGGAATTGCTCGCGCTGGGTGCGTTTGACGGCTATGCCATTGGCGGCGTTAGTGTGGGTGAGCCAGAGGAGCTGATTATGCCGGGCGTCCACATGACGGTGGACATTCTCCCTCGGGAGCGCCCGCGTTATCTGATGGGTGTCGGCCAATGGTGGCAGATGAGCGAGTCGGTTGCTGCGGGCGTGGATATGTTTGATTGCGTCATGCCCACCCGGTTGGCGCGTCATGGCACGGTTTTCACGCGCAACGGCAAATATTCTGTCCGGGCGGCGGGCAACCGCCTAGACGAGCGACCGCTGGAGGAGGGATGCTCCTGCATGGCCTGCCGCCGTTTCAGCCGCGGCTACATCCGGCACTTGCTGAATGTGAGCGAAATTCTGGGTGTTCGCTTGACGGCGCTGCATAATATGCACGCCTATTTTGATTTTATCTCGCGGATGCGTGCCAGCATCCGAGAGGACCGTTTTGGAGAGTTCCGTGCGGAAACAGCCCGTGTGTATGGGCCTGCGCCTGCGGAGTAGAACGTGGAGCGCGGGTTCCGCGTAGAGGAGAAAAAAGATGAATTGGTTGCAGATGATCGCGATGATGGGAGCCCCAGCGGGCGGAGAAGGTGCAGAGCCGCAGTCCGGCATGTTCATGTTCATTTGGCTGGGCTTGATGATCGCCCTGTTTTATTTCATGCTGATCCGGCCGACCAAACGCCGCGAGAAGCAACGTCAGGCCCTGTTGGCGGCCATCAAAACGGGCGACCACGTGTTGTTCGGCGGCGGCATGCTGGGTGTGGTGTCGAATGTGAAGGAAAAGACCGTTGTGGTGAAGATCGCCGAAGGTGTGAAAGTGGAAGTGGTGCGTGGCGCCATTTCGCAGATTTTGGAGAAGGGCGATTCGCCTGAAGCAACAGCCTAGGGAACTCCCGGCGGCTTGAATGAAGGACATGACGGCGGCGGATTGCCGGACGAAAACAAACGAGGACACATGAAGACATCCATTTGGAAATGGCTGATATTGATTGCGCTGGTGGCATGGAGCGTGGCATTGGTCACCCCCCTGAATGAAAAAATCAAACTTGGTCTGGATCTGCAGGGCGGAACCAGCTATACGCTGGAAATTGATGCCTCGCAGTTGCCGCCGGGAAGCGACATCAAGGATGCCCGAAATCGGGCCTTGGAAGTCATTCGAAACCGCGTGGACTCCATGGGCGTGGCCGAGCCGAACATTTATCCGGACGGTGAGCGCCGCATTGTGGTGCAGATTCCCGGCATGAATGCCGCAGACCGCGAACGGGCCTCCGAAAACATCCGCAAAGCGGCCTTTTTGGAATTCCGCGTGGTTCATCAGGAAAACGACCAGCGCATCGCCAAGCTCTTCCAGGAACGCAAGGTGCCGGAGAATTATGAAATTGTGGTGCTTCCGAACCGTGGAGACCGCGGGGATTTCTGGGTCCGCAAAGGGCCGCCACCAACCACGGAAGAGCGGGAAGCCCTCAAGCGGTTTGAGCAAATTGGCGGATATGAATTGTTGCTGGAACGTGAACGCATCGACAACAAGGAATATTTCCGTCCCTATTATGTCCGCAAGAATACACAGCTGACGGGGGCCAACTTGAAATCCGCCAGCGTGGGATTTCAACAGTTCGGCCAAAAGGTGGTCGAATTTTCATTTGATTCCATCGGCCGCCGACTTTTTGCCAATCTGACGGAAGACCTCCGCCCCGGCGGCGTCCATAATCCTGATCCAAACGGTCGGCGCTATCTGGCGGTGGTGCTCGACGGCACCTTGTATTCCGCCCCGTTCATCCGCACCTCCATTCCGGGCGGTGAGGGCGTCATCGAAGGAAACTTTTCCTTGGAGGAGGCCACCGACCTAGCGTTGGTGCTTCGTGCCGGTGCGCTGCCAGCTCCTTTGATCGTGCTGGAAGAACGGACTGTGGATCCCACCCTGGGCGTGGATTCGGTCAACAGTGGCAAGCTTGCCGCTGGCGTTGGTTTCCTTGCCGTGGTGATCTTCACCATCCTGTACTATCACACGGCCGGTATGGTGGCCGCCATTGCGTTGGTTCTGAATCTCGTCCTTCTGCCGTTGGGCATGTACCTCATTTCCGGTTTCTTCGGCCTCTTCGGCAACACGAGCTTGGGCACGGGTAGCCATGCCCAACTTCCCGTGCTGACCATGCCCGGCATTGCGGGCATCGTGCTCTCCGTCGGCATGGCGGTGGATGCCAACGTACTGATTTTCGAGCGCATCCGGGAAGAACTGGCCTTGGGCAAACGCCTGAGTGCAGCCTTGGAAGCCGGTTACAACAAGGCGTTTGGCACTATCTTGGATGCCAATCTCACGACTCTTCTGGCCGCCGCGATCTTGTTTTGGCAAGGCTCCGGCCCCGTCAAGGGCTTTGCCATCACGCTGAGCGCCGGCATCGTGGCCAGCATGTATACGGCCGTTATGGTCACCCATATGATCTTCAATGTCCTGGAGAACCGGAACCTCATCCATAAGTTGAGGATGACCCAGTGGGTGCCCAAGACCCGCATCGACTTCATCGGCAAAACCCGATTCACGGCGGCCGTCTCGATTGTCCTGCTCGTGGTTTCCGCAGTGGTGGGCTTCAACCGGGGCCCCGCCAACTTCGGTGTGGATTTCACCGGCGGCCAACAGCTTTCCATGGCCTTCACGCAAAAGGCGGAAGTGGATACCCTGCGTAGCCAATTCAACCATGCCGGCCTGCGGGATGTCTCCATCCAATACCAGCGCATGGGCGCGGGCGAGGACCAGAATGAAGTGCTGGTTTTGAAAGTCGCCGGCCCAGAGGAAGGCGCGGCGGTTCGTCGGGTTCTGGCGGATGAATTTGCCGCCAGCCACTTCCGGCTCCTGCAGGAAGATACGGTCGGACCTCAGGTTGGTCGGGAATTGCAACGTAGCGGCTTGATTGCCGTTGGGTTCTCCCTCATCGGCATGATCATCTACATCACCATCCGCTTTGAGCTCTCCTTCGCCATCGGCGCCGTGGTGGGCCTGCTCCACAACATCCTGTTGACCATCGGCATCTACTGCCTCTTCGGGCGGCAGTTCACGATGATCAGCATTGCCGCGTTGCTGACGGTGCTGGGCTATTCCGTGAACGACACCATCGTGGTGTTCGACCGCATCCGCGAGACCCGAAAACTACGCGGCGGGCGCTTGGACAAGGCCATCGCCAACGAGAGCATCAACAACACACTGAGCCGAACGCTGTTGACCAGCGTGACCACCCTGCTCAGTCTGGTGGCGTTGCTGGTCTTCGGAAGCGGTGATATCTTTGATTTCGCCTTGGCCTTGTTGATCGGTATTGTGGTGGGCACCTATGCCTCCGTCTTTATCGCCACGCCGGTGATGCTGGCAGTTCGGCCGAAAACCGCCTTGGAAAGCGCCAAGAAGTAGCTCCCATGCTCTATCGGTCCGAAAAACGCTGGCAACTGGCGGATGCAGATCCCGCCGTCACGAACGGCATTGCCGAAGCCTACGGTTTTTCTAGGGCCATGGCCCGTGCGCTGGTCACACGGGGCTTGGCGGAACACACCGAAATTGACCGCTTCCTCCATCCCCGGCTGGCGGATCTGACCGATCCGTTTTCCCTGCCGGGGATGGACAAAGCAGTCGAAATCATCCTGACGCATGTCGAGCAGGGAAGCTCCATCTTGGTCTATGGCGACTATGATGTGGACGGTGTGACGGCGACGGCCCTGATGATCCAGGTGCTCAGCGGCTTGGGCGCGGTGGCGTCTCCGTTTCTTCCCCACCGCATTGAGGATGGATACGGCCTGGGGGTGGACACCCTTCACCGTTGTGTCGAGCTCTATCATCCCAACCTGATCATCACCGTGGATTGCGGCACCAGTTCCGTGGATGCCGTCCGGGAGGCGGCCCGCCTTGGCATTGATGTGATTGTGACCGATCACCACGAGCCTGCTGCGGAAGGCATGGCGGAAGCCTGTGCCATTGTGAACCCCAAACTGGGCGGCGGACCAGAGGATATCCGCATGCTGGCCGGAGTGGGGGTGGCCTTCAAGGTCTGCCATGGCTTGGTGAAGGAAGCCCGCCGCCGCAAAATGGAAGCGGCGGAAAAGCTGGACCTCAAGACGTTCATGGAGCTGGTGGCCGTGGGCACGGTGGCGGACATCGTTCCCTTGCTGAAGGAAAACCGCATTCTGGTCTATCACGGCCTGTATCTGCTGAACCAAACCAAATCCGTTGGATTGCGCACGCTCATTGAAGCCGCCGGAATCAGCGGGACGGTGGATACGTATCATATCGGGTTTATGATCGGCCCACGCATCAATGCCGCCGGACGGCTGGGCAATGCGGATGCCGCATTGGAGTTGGTGCTGACCGAGCAGGAACGCCGGGCCAAAATCTTGGCGCAGCAGCTGGACGATGCCAGCCGGAAAAGGCAGGAAATCGAAGACCGGATTGTCAGCGAAGCCTGTGAGGATTTGGACCATCGCTTTGACAGTCAACGGGATTTCGGGTTGGTGGTGGCCCATCCTAATTGGCATGCCGGCGTCATTGGAATCGTGGCCTCCCGCATTGCCAGTCGCTACAACCGGCCGGTGGTGGTGATTGGCATGGATGACGATGGCGTGGGGCGGGGTTCCTGCCGGAGCATTCCCGGCTTCGACCTGCTCAGCCACCTCTCCAAGTGTGCTCCGTTGCTCCGCCGCTATGGCGGCCATGCCATGGCCGCCGGGCTGGAGGTGGAGAAAGGCCGCCTTGCCGAACTGACCAAACGCTTCAACGAAGTCTGCGCCGCCACCCTGCAGAACGCGGACAGCCGCCGTCAGTTGCTACTGGATGCATGGATTTCCCCCTCCGACATCAACGATCATTTATACCATGACCAAAACCGGTTGCGTCCCTTCGGCCATTCCAACCCGTTGCCCGTCTGGGCCATCCGGGGCGTCACGCCGGTCTTCCCTCCACGGGTGATCGGCGGCAAGCATTTAAAGTTCCTCTTTTCCATGGGCGGCAAGCAACGCGAGGCGATTGGTTTCGGCATGGGCGACCGCGACATTCCGCCGGGTCCACTGGATATTGCCTTCAACCTGGTTTTGAACCGCTACAACGGAAACGAGTATCTGCAGCTCCACCTGCAGGATTTCCGGGCATCCCAGCCCGACACCCAGACCCTGGCCTGAGCTACGGCATCGGAAGTTCCTTTTTCCACACAGTGGAAAAAAAAGTTCCACACGGTGGAAAAATTCAGGACCACGCCAGCATTTGATGAATGGCGCGCCGAGCCCTGTCGGCGATGGGCTCCTCCACATGAACCTGCGGCGCACGGTTTCGCAGACAGAACAGGACTTTTTCCACGGTGGTGAGCTTCATGTTGGGGCAGACGGCAAAGGGCGATACACGGTGGAAGATTTTTTCGGGGTTTTCCAACCGTAGCCGGTGGAGGAGGCCTTCCTCCGTAGCGACAATGAATTCCATGGCCGGACTTTCCTTTGCAAAACGGCACATTTGGCCGGTGGAGAGAATTTGGTCGGCAACCATGCGGACGGGTTTGGGACATTCGGGATGGGCCAAGGCAACGGCATCCGGATGGGCGGCCTTCAATTCTTGGATATCCCTAGGTTGAATGCGCGCATGGGTGGGGCAATAGCCGGGCCACAGGATCAGATCGCGCCCTAGGGTCTCGGCAATCACCGTTCCCAGATGTTGGTCGGGCACAAAAATCACGTCCTGGCCTTCATAATGCCGGAGGATATTCACGGCATTTCCGGAGGTGCAGCAACAGTCGCTTTCCGCCTTCACTTCGGCGGTGGAATTGACATAGCAGACCACCTTGGCGTGGGGATGTTCGGCCTTGAAGGCCCGTAGCTGCCCGGCGGTGATCATGTCGGCCATCGGGCATCCGGCGTGGAGATCGGGGATGAGGACGGTTTTGTCGGGATTCAGGATGGCGGCGGTTTCCGCCATGAAATACACTCCGCAGAACACAATGGTGTCCGCTGTAATTTCCGTGGCTTTTCGGGAGAGCTCCAAGGAATCGCCCGTGAAATCGGCCAGATCCTGAACATCGGGAAGCTGATAGTTATGGGCCAGAATGATGGCGTGCTGCTCGGCCTTCAAGCGGTTGATTTCGTCGATGATTTTCATGCGGATCCTTTGTCGCCCTCCCGAACGCAGGCGGGAAAGGCGGCGCGGTGGAAAATTAGAGCGATTTCACGGCAGCCACGGCGGAGTCGGCATCTATGCCGAAAAAGCGCCAAAGTTCCATATGTCCTTCGGAAGGAGCGATCCGAGGATCGGTG
>JAISGX010000122.1 GCA_031262805.1 Verrucomicrobiota bacterium
ATTTATGAAGCCAGCGTGCGCGGCTATACCCAACACGAAAGCGCCCATGTGCAGAATCCCGGCACCTACAAGGGCCTGATTGAAAAAATTCCGTATCTCAAGGAATTGGGGATCACCGCCGTTGAATTGCTGCCCACCTTTGAATTTAACGAAATGGAATACTTTTGGCAGAACGATAGACGCAAGAACTTGCGCAACTTCTGGGGCTACAGCACCGTCGCCTTTTTTGCTCCCAACGGCCGTTTTGCCGCATCCGGCAACCAGATGGGCGCTCAGGTCCGAGAATTCAAGGAGATGGTTTTGGAAATGCACAAGGCCGGCATTGAGGTCATTCTGGATGTGGTGTTCAACCATACCGCTGAAAATGGAATGGGGGGGCAGACGTATTCCTTCCGGGGCATCGACAACCCCGCCTACTACATGTTGGAAGAAGACGCAAAGGCATATAAAAATTTCACCGGTTGCGGAAACACGGTGAACTGCAACCATCCGGCCGTCCGGGATTTCATTGTGGATTGCCTTCACTATTGGGTGATATATATGCACGTGGATGGCTTCCGCTTCGATCTGGCCAGCATCCTGACCCGTGCTCGCAACGGCGATGTGCTGGAGAATCCCCCCGTCGTGGAACGCATTGCGGACGATCCGGTTCTCCGCGGCGTGAAGATCATCGCCGAAGCATGGGATGCCGCCGGCCTCTACCAGGTCGGCTCCTTCCCCAATGCCCGCTGGAGCGAATGGAATGGCCGATTCCGCGACGATATTCGTGAATTCTGGAACGGCACGGCCGGCATGCTCAGCACATTCGCCACCCGCTTGTGCGGTAGCACAGATTTATATGAGTTCAATGGCCTAAGCATTCTCAAAAGCATCAATTTTGTTACCAGCCATGACGGCTTCACCCTGATGGACGTCGTTAGCTACAATGAAAAGCACAACCTCGACAACTGCGAGGACAACAACGACGGAGACAACAACAACCACAGCTACAATTTCGGCACGGAAGGCCCGAGCAATGATCCTCAGATCTTGGCCTTCCGCCTGCGCCGTCTCAAGAACCTCTTGGGGACCCTGTTTCTTTCCCAGGGCGTTCCCATGCTGCTGGCGGGGGATGAATTCGGCCGGACGCAGCGGGGCAACAACAACGCCTACTGTCAGGACAACGACACCTCATGGGTGGATTGGACCTTGCTCGAAAAAAACAAAGAACTTTTGGAATACACCAAAAAAGCCATTGCCTTGCGCCGGAATCACCCCGCCCTCCAACGGGCCGATTTCTTCAATACGGTTGCTCCGGAAGGAGATGTGGCGGACATTGTCTGGTTCGGCCCCGAAGGAACGCCGGAACCGGATTGGAAAGCTGGAACGGCCATGGCCTGCCGCATTGACGGCCGAAAAATTCATACCGGCGCGCAGGAGGATGACAACACTTTCTTCCTGATCTTCAACAACGGCGCCACACCCCGGACCTTTGAACTGCCTGCCGCCCCGGCGAAATGGACGTTGGCCCTCTCCTCTCAGGAAGAAAAACCGAAAATGGATGAAGTGGCCGACCGGCGCTTGGTCACCATTGATGCCAACAGTCTAAACGTCTTCATTTCCGAATAAAAATTCAGCAGGGCAGACAGGTGGCTGTGTCGGCTCTTTCCGGCCTGTTCTGCCCTGGGGGAGGAGGCGCGGGGGTCAGTTTGCAGAGGAGTCGGCGCCGGCATGGGCATCCGGCCTCTTCCGTTGTTCGTCCAGCAACAGCTTGTATTCCAAGCTGTCCACCAAAGCTTCCCAAGACGCTTCGATGATGTTTTCGCTGACGCCCACCGTCCCCCAGCGCGCATGCCTGTCGGAAGAATCAATCAACACCCGGGTGGTGGCCTTTGTGGCGGTTTCGGGGTTGAGGATGCGGACATGGTAATCCTCCAGCACAACGTCTTTGATGGCCGGATAGGAATGCAGGAGCACTTTCCGCAAGGCGTTGTTCAAGGCATCCACCGGACCGTCGCCTTCGCCCGCCGTCAATTCCGTCTGGCCGTTCACATTCACCTTGATGGTCGCCACCGTGGTGGCCTTGCTGGCGGCATCCCGCTTCTGAACCACCACGCTAAAGCCCTCCAGCTCAAAGAAAGGCGTGTGCTTCTTCAGCGTTTTCTGGATCAATAGTTTCACGGAGGCATCCGCCGATTCGAATTGATAGCCGCTCTTCTCCAGATTCTCCAGTTTGCAGAGGATGTCCTTCACTTCCGGGGCATCCTTTTGAAGCGGAATGCCCATCTTGTCCGTCAACAGCCGGACATTGCTGCTGCCGGACAATTCGCTGATCAAGACCCGGCGCTCATTGCCGACCAGGGAGGGATCCACATGCTCGAAACTGGTGGACACCTTGCTGACCGCATCCACATGCATACCTGCTTTGTGGGCAAAAGCGCTTTCGCCGACGAATGGGCGGCTTTTCAACGGGTGTTGGTCGGTCAATTCATCCGCCAGCAACGAAAGGCTTTTCAGGTTTTTCATCCGTTTGCCGCAGGTGAGGGAGATACCCATTTTCAACGCCAGGCAGGGGATGATGGAACACAAGTTGGCATTTCCCGTCCGTTCGCCATACCCGTTCAGCGTGCCTTGCACCAGGGTGGCCCCCGCCTCTACGGCGGATAGGGAGGTGGCCACCGCCAGCTCGCTGTCGTTGTGGGTATGAATGCCCAAGCGCACGCTGGAAAACTGCTCCCGAACCGCCGCCGTGATCTCAAACACTTCCGAAGGCAGGCCGCCGCCATTGGTGTCGCACAGGCAAAGCCAGTCCGCTCCCGCTTCCATGGCCGCCCGGAGGGTATCCAGCGCATAGCCGGGGTTGTCCTTATATCCGTCAAAAAAATGCTCGGCATCATAGATGACTTCTTTGCCGTTGGCTTTCAGAAACCGGACGGAGTCTGCAATCATGCCCAGATTCTCCTCCGGTGTGGTTTTCAAGACTTTTTCCACATGCAGAAGCCAGCTCTTGCCAAAAATGGTGGCCACAGGGGCTTCGGTGGCCAGAATGGCGGCCAAACCGGGATCCTCTTGCGCCGTATGGCGGGCCCGACGGGTGCTTCCAAACACCGCCACTTTGGCATGTGTGAGCGGCTCCTTCCGGATTTCTTCAAAAAACGCACGGTCCGCCGGATTGGAGGCGGCAAACCCTCCCTCGATGTAATCCACGCCGAACGCGTCCAAATTGCGCGCCAGGCGGATTTTTGCCGGCAGTGAAAAATGGATTCCTTCACCCTGTGCACCGTCGCGCAGGGTTGTGTCATAAATGGCAACCTTCTTCATATGTTTCTCCACTTCCACAGCCTATCTCTTTCACGTGAAAATGCAAATTCTCAAGGAAGGAGGGGGCGGAAGAGTCCTCCATCATGGGCTTAGGGCCGGGGTATAAAAAAACGCCGGGCATGGCCCGGCGTTCGGAAGGCGCGCCGATTACTTCGCCGCCATCACGCGGATCATTTCCAACACCTTGTTGGAATATCCCCACTCATTGTCATACCAGCCGATCACCTTCACAAAGGTTTCGTCCAGCTGGATGCCAGCATCCGCATCAAAAACGCAGGTCAGGCTCTCGCCGACGAAATCGGTGCTGACCACTTTTTCCTCCGTATAACCCATCACGCCCTTGAGTTCGCCTTCGCTGGCCTTCTTCATGGCCGCTTTGATGTCTTCATAGGTGCAGGGGGTCTTCAGGACAACCGTCAGGTCCACAACGGACACATCACTGGTCGGGACGCGCATGGACATGCCAGTGAGCTTTTTGTTCAGCTCGGGGATGACCTTGCCAACCGCCTTTGCCGCGCCGGTGCTGCTCGGGATGATGTTTTCCAGAATGCCGCGTCCGCCGCGCCAATCCTTCTTGGAGGGACCATCCACGGTTTTTTGTGTGGCCGTGGCTGCATGGACCGTCGTCATCAGCCCCTTTTCAATGCCGAAGGCGTCATTCAACACCTTGGCCAAAGGCGCCAGGCAGTTGGTGGTGCAGCTGGCGTTGGAAATGATGGTTTCGCCGTTGTAGACCTTGTCGTTCACGCCGAAGACGAACATCGGGGTGTCGTCTTTGGACGGCGCGCTCAGGATGACCTTCTTCGCACCCGCCTTGAGATGGGCTTCCGCGCTTTCCTTGGTCAGGAACAAGCCGGTGGAATCCAGCACAATGTCGGCGCCCACTTCATTCCATTTCAGGGCGGCGGGATCTTTTTCCGCGCTCAGGCGGATTTGTTTGCCGTTGACAATCAGGGTGCTGCCTTCGACAGACACATCGCCCTTGAAGCGGCCGTGCACGCTGTCGAACTTCAACATGTACGCCAAATATTCGGGCTCCAGCAGGTCGTTGATTCCGACGACTTCAATGTCCGAGAAATTCTGCACCGCCGCACGAAAAACCATGCGTCCGATACGACCGAACCCGTTAATACCAATCTTGATAGCCATTTCTTACTCTCCGTAATGTTTCCTATATCTGCGGCTGCCGGGAAAGCTTCTTCCACAGCGGCTGAATTTCGCGTCACTCTACGCGTGGCTTTTTCGCCCGTCAATCATAATTTCGTAATAATTTTGAGGAAAAAACGTTTTACCCTTCCGTCCGGCCATGGTGGATGCGCCGCCGGAAGGGGCAAAACAGATGACGGGCAAGCGCGGCGGCGGCATCGCTCCACGGCGAAAGAAGGTTTTTTCGTTTCATCAAATTCTAAAATAATTCCCACG
>JAISGX010000149.1 GCA_031262805.1 Verrucomicrobiota bacterium
TGCGTGCAACGACGAATCGATTTCTTATCGACTTAAACACGCAGTGGACATCACAGAATGCCAGCAACGTACTGAGTTACTTGGATGCAGAGCTCTCAAGCCGACCGGATGATCCGCAGGTTCTCTTTGCCCGTGGCGTTGCGGCGGCGGAAATGCAACTATGGGCTCGTGGAGCAACCCAGTATGTCTGCCAGGCAATGAACGCATTGAATTTCGCAACCAACTACACCTCCGAAGAGAAAGCGACACTCCTTGCCGCGTTGACGAACCATCTGAATTTTTGCATCGCCACTGTGGATGTGCTTAATGAGCCAACGAATTCAATTCCGCAAACGAACATAACCATACAGACGGAGATGTTCCTGACTCATCCGGACAAGTATCCGTATTTCGAGTTGCTTTCCTCATTTAAGGAGCCTTGACGATAAGCATTGCCTTCCGGCCGAAAAGTCCGGCACCGGCAACCCGACATCTCCGAGACGGGTCTGGAGCCGCCGACTCTCTGCCGACCATTCAGGACAAAACCCACATGGCCGCAAACGCAGGCGAGAGGTACTTCCGCCTGCCGCAGGAGCGTCCGCAAAATCTCTCGTGGGCTTTCCTGTCGAAGAGTTCTTGCCGCCGCCAGGTCCATTCGTCCAGCGAAAGCCCTTTTCGATAGACAAGCGCGCCGCGAAGTGTTAACCGTGTGTGGCATTGGGCAGATGGCCTTTCTTGGTTGAGAGCGCGAGACAAAACCAAAAGAGGCCATAACCTGTCCATGTCCCACTCCCTCACATCAACCACTTTCGGATATTGCCAAAATCTTCTACCCTGCCCCGCCTGATGAGCATTTCCCTCCAACCTCTCGCCATTGGCCCGCTCCGCGTGGAGTGGCCGGTTTTTCTCGCCCCCATGGCGGGCTATACCGATGCGGCATTTCGTTCCCTGTGCCTAGAGGAGGGTTGCGGGGCGGTGGTGACGGAGATGGTGAACGCCTATGGTCTGGTGGTCGGCCATGTCCGCACGGAGCATTATCTGGACACGTGGCCGATGGAGCATCCCATCGGCGCCCAGATATACGGATCGGACCCGGCGGTGATGGAGGAGGCGGCGGGGCGGATTGCGGCCCTTGGCCTGTTTGATTTCATCGACATCAACGCGGGTTGCCCCATGCCGAAAATCCGGAACCGCGGAGACGGCGCCGGGCTGATGAAGACGCCCGAGCTCCTCGCGGAAATCACCCGCCGGGTCAAAGCGGCGGCGGGCCCACTGCCGGTCACGGTGAAGACCCGGATTGGCTGGGATGCCGATTCCATCCATGTGCTGGAAAACACGGCGGGGGTGGAAGAGGCGGGGGCGGACGCGTTGTTCCTTCATGGTCGGGTGGCGATGGCACGGCATTCCGGCCCGGCGAATTGGGGGCTGCTGGCGGAGGTGAAGCGTGCGCGCCGCATTCCCGTGATCGGCAACGGCGGCATTCGATTGCCGGAGGATGCCCTGCGCATGGTGGCGGAAACCGGGGTGGATGGCGTTATGGTCGGCCGGGCGGCCCTGGGGAATCCCTGGTGGTTCCGCCAGCTTCGTTGGCTTGCGGCCAACCGGACCCCGCCGCTACCTTCCGTGGAGGATGTCCGGACACTCATCCGGGAACATTTGGACCGGGAGGTGATGTTGATGGAGCGGCGCGGACCAAAGGATCTGAAGCTGGGCGTTGAATTGACGGCGTGCCTGGTTCTGCGTGCGCATCTGGTGCGCTATCTTCGGGGCTTCCGCGGCATCCGAACCCTGGCGGTCCACCTGGAGGAACGCCAGGACAAGGCGACGCTCTTGGGCCGGATTGATGAGGTGCTGGCGACGGGCCGACGGGCCGGGCCGTCAGCTGCGGAGCCGGACGCCTGAGCACGGAACGGCGGCGGGCAGGTCCGGCCGCGTTTCGTGCTGGAAGAAGGGGGGGCGAAGAAAAGGCGCGTCAGCTCGCTTGGGTCCAGTCATGGTCGCGTTTGCGTTTCCGCTCCACTTCCGTGAGGAAGTATTTCCTGAAGCGGAGCGCATCGGGCGTGGCCTCGACGAGTTCATCGTCGTTGATGTATTCCAGCGCTTCTTCGAGCGAGAGGCGGGTGGCGGGGGCAACGAATAGTTTGCGGTCGCTTCCGGCGGCGCGCATGTTGGTTAGTTTTTTGCCACGCTGCACGTTGACGACGATGTCGCGGTCCTTGCAATGTTCGCCCACGATCTGGCCTTCATAGCACCATTCGCCGGGCTCCACGAAAAAGAGGCCGCGGTCCTGCAGGGCGTCCAAGGCGTATTCGGAGGCCTTTCCGGCCTCCATGCTGATCACGGCGCCGTTGACGCGTTGGGGAATGTCCTCACGCATCGGATCGTAGCGGAGGAAGCGGTGGTTCACAATGGCCTCTCCGGAGGTGGCGGTGATGAGCTTGGTCCGCAGGCCGATCAGCCCGCGGGTGGGGATGGTGAATTCCATGAGGGTGCGTCCGGCGGCGGCGTGCATGCGCGTCATCATGCCCTGGCGTCTGCCGACGTTTTCAATCACCGCTCCGGTGGTCTCGTCGGTGGTGTCCACCAGGAGGGTTTCCACGGGTTCATGGCGGATGCCTTCGATGTTGCGGACAATCACGCGTGGACGGGAGATGGTGAGCTCATAGCCCTCGCGGCGCATGTTTTCAACCAAGACGGAGAGGTGCAACACACCGCGGCCGCTGACTTTGAAGGAGCCTTCGCCGACTTCCTCGAAGGAGAGGGCGACATCGCGCTGGGTTTCCCGGAACAAGCGCTCGCGGATGTGGCGCGAGGTCAGGAATTTGCCGGAGGAGCCAAACCCAGGGGAATCGTTGATGCGGAAGGTCATGGAAATGGTGGCGGCGTCCAGCGTGATCGGCGGGAGGGCTTCGGGATAATCCACCGGCGTGAGCGTGTCGCCAATGTCCACGCCCTCGATGCCGTGCACGGCGCACAGGTCGCCGCATTCCACTTGCGCGGCTTCCTTTTGGCCGAGGCCTTCAAAGGTATAGATGGCCCGGATTTTGCACGGCAGGACTGTCCGGTCCTGTTTGACGAGGGCGGCCGGCTTGCAGAGATCCAGCGTGCCCCGGCGGACCCGGCCGATGCCGATGCGGCCGGTATAGTCGGAGTAGTCCAGCGTGGTGATCTGCATCTGTAGGGGGCCTTCCGCGTTTTGTGGCGCGGGGATGAAGTCCAAGATGGCATCCAGAACCGGCAGGATGGAGGCGCGTTGCTCCTTCTCTAGGTCGCGGACGGCCCAGCCGTCGCGTCCGGCGGCATACAGAACCGGAAAATCGAGTTGGTCGTGGGTGGCGCCCAGTTCGACGAACAAATCGAAAATTTCATTGAGCACCGCATCGTGCCGTTCGGCGGGCTTGTCGATTTTGTTGAGCACGACGATGGGCTTGAGCCCCAGCTTGAGGGCCTTGTCCAGAACGAAACGCGTTTGCGGCATGGGGCCTTCTGCGGCGTCCACCAAGAGCAACACACCGTCGGCCATGTTCAGCACGCGCTCGACCTGGCCGCCGAAATCGGCGTGGCCTGGGGTGTCGATGACGTTGATCTTCACGCCCTTGTAGCGAACGGAGACGTTTTTCGACAGGATGGTGATGCCGCGCTCCCTCTCCAAATCGTTGCTGTCCAGCAGGCAGTCCTGCGTGGCGGCTTCGCCTTCGGCCACGTGGAGTTGGCGCAGGATGGCATCCACCAGCGGGGGTTTGCCATGGTCCACATGGGCGATGATGGCGATGTTCCGGATGTTTTCAGCAAGGGTTGGTTTCATAGGGGGGCTCATACAGGGGGGGACCAAAAAGTTCCACACGATGGAAGCGTTTCTTCCATCGTGTGGAAACACGAAAAGCCGCAGGAAGGCGGCCTTATTTCACAGGGCAGGGATGGATGTTCCAGATGTCCTTCGCATATTGGGCGATGGTACGGTCGGTGCTGAACTTGCCGGAATTGGCGATGTTCAGGATGCACATGCGCGCCCACCTGGCCTTGTCTTCAAATGTTTTGGAAATGAGCTGTTGGCATTCCACATAGGCGTCGAAATCAGCCAGCACGAGATAGAAATCCCCGTTCGTCAGCAGGGTGTCCCAAATGGGCTGGTAAAGGCCCGGCTGGTCGAGGTTGAAGAAGTTGTTTTTGATGGCGTCGAGCACGCGCCGGACGGCGGGGTTGTTGTGGTAGATGTCCCACGGGTTATAGCCGCGGCGCCGGGTTTGCTCGACTTCTTCGACGGTTTTGCCGAAGAGGAAGAAGTTGTCGGCGCCGACTTCCTCGCGGATTTCGACATTGGCGCCGTCGAGCGTGCCGACGGTCAGCGCGCCGTTGAGCTGGAACTTCATGTTGCCGGTTCCGCTGGCTTCGGTGCCGGCGGTGGAGATCTGCTCCGAGAGGTCGGCAGCCGGGATGATGCGTTCGGCGAGCGAGACGCGGTAGTCCGGGAGAAACACCACGTTCATGCGGCCCTTCATGGCGGGGTCGTTGTTGATCACCGCGCCGATGTCGTTGATGAGCTTGATGATCAGCTTGGCCAGGAAATAGCCGGGGGCGGCCTTGGCGGCGAAGATGTAGGTGCGCGGCGTGAAAGGCGCCTGGGGATTGGACTTCAGCTCGAAATACTGGTGAATGATATCCATGGCATTCAACAACTGCCGTTTATATTCATGCATACGCTTGATCTGGGCGTCGAAAATGGAATCCGGATTGACGGTCACATTTTGTTCGCGCTGGATGATGTCGGCTAGGCGGAGCTTGTTGTCCCGCTTGACGGCCATGATGTTTTTCTGGAACTCCGGATCGTCGGCAAAAGCCTCCAGCTTCTTGAGTTCATCTAGGTTGGTGATCCAGGCATCGCCGATTTTTTCGGTGATGAGCTCCGCGAGGCCGGGATTGGCCTTGAGCAACCAGCGGCGGGGGGTGATGCCGTTGGTCTTGTTGTTGAAGCGTTCCGGATACAGCTCGTAGAAATCTTTGAAGAGGGTGGTTTCCAGCAGTTCCGAATGGAGGGCAGCCACGCCGTTGATCGAGTGGGAGCCCACCACGGCCAGATAGGCCATGCGGACTTCGCGGACGGGACTTTCCTGAATCAGCGACATTCGTGCGATGCGGTCGTTGTCATTTGGATAGCGCGTGGCGATTTCCCGGAGGAAGCGGCGGTTGATTTCGTAGATGATCTGCAGGTGGCGGGGCAGAATGCTTTCGAACAGGTGGACGCTCCAGCGTTCCAGGGCTTCGGGCATCAAGGTGTGGTTGGTATAACCGAAGGTGCGGACCGTCAGGTCCCAAGCGTCTTCCCACTCCAGACCTTCGATGTCGAGCAGGATGTGCATCAGTTCGGCAATGGCGAGGGCAGGATGGGTGTCGTTGAGCTGGATGGCGACCTTTTCGGGGAAGGCGTGGATTTCGTGGCCGTCCTGCTTGAAACGGCGCAGGATGTCCTGCAGGGAGCAGGAGATGAAGAAATACTGCTGTTTGAAGCGTAGTTCCTTGCCCTGTTCGATATTGTCGTTGGGATAGAGGACGTGGGTGATGTTCTCCGTGAGCGTTTTCTGCGCGTAGGCCTTCATGTAGTCGCCGTTGTTGAAGAAGGTCAGGTCGAAATCTTCGGTGGACTTGGCCGTCCAGAGGCGCAGGTTGTTCACGGTGTTGTTGCCGTAGCCCGGAATGGGGTTGTCGTAGGGCATACCGAGCACGGTTTCATAATCCGTCCACCAGGCCCGGAGTCGTCCGTTCTCTTTGCTCAGGACGACCCGTCCGCCAAAATGCACTTCGAATTGTGATTCCGGCCGTTCGATTTCCCAGGGGTAGCCATAGCGGAGCCAGTTGTCCGGTTCTTCCACCGGGTAGCCGTTCTGGATTT
>JAISGX010000094.1 GCA_031262805.1 Verrucomicrobiota bacterium
TCCTTCGCAGTCTTCAAGTTCTGGCTTTGGGAATTGGCGAATTCCTCGGCGGTTTTCAGGGAGAGCACCAACTGTCGGATTTGGCTGATGACTTTCTCCTCCGTATCGCGCAATCCCAGTTCCAACTGTTCCAACTTGGCGCGCTCTTCGATCAATTGGCCACGGCGCCCCAGTCCATCAAAAATCGGCAGGCTGACCTGCACGCCCGCCATCCATTCATCCCCCCAGTCGCTGCTCCGGGAGTTATGCGGGTCAGGACTGGCCCATTCCTGCGAGACAAAGCCTGAAATTTCCGGCAGATACCGACTTTTCACCACCGCCACGCTTTCGCGCTGCATCCGGACGGCATATTCCGCCTCCGCCAGGTCCGCTCGGCGCTCCAACGCCAGCCGGGCGGCGGCTTCAAACGTGATGTCCTCCATCACTAGGGGAATGGCATCCGTCAGCTCCACTTCACTTTCAGGCGACGCACCGATGAGGCGGAAGAGCGTGGTATAGGCCAAATCCTTTTCGTTCTGGGCGCCGAGCACTTCCGCCTTGAAATTTGATACTTCCACTTCCGCACGCAGCTCATCGTAGTTCGAAGCCATCCCCTGCCGACGGCGGGCCCGGACATCCGAGAGCTGCCCTTCCGCCGTTTCAAGCGCCGCCAGGTTCACATCCAGCAGATGGGCGCTCAGGATGGCATTGTAATAGGCGACAATCACGGCATACACAACATCCTCTTGCGCCTGCCGGATGCCCATTTCCGCCCAGGTGGCATACAGCTGCGCGGCTCGAAGGGCGGCGCCGATGCGGCCGTTGAACAAGGGCTGGGTCACGCGCAGGCCCACAAAGGTCTGGTCCTGGAAGCGACCGCGGGTTTCCACGCCGTTCTGAAGCGTGGCCAGATCGTCATCCAGCCGGGTATATCCACCGGTTAAATCCAAAGACGGAAGGGCTTCGGTATAGGAGGCCTGTATGCGGCCCCGGGCAATTTCCCGCGCTTGTCGGGCCTGTTTCAATGATAAATTCTTCTCGATCGCCTTCTCAACGGCGTCGGAAAGCTTCAGTGCGCCGGAAACATATACCGACCCTTCGGCCGGAAGCTTCTCCGCCAGCTCATGCAGGCGTTCTTCCGCCGCTTGGCCGCGAAGCTCTCGCATTTTCTGCTCATCCGGCACGGTCCTGCAGCCGACCATCCAGCCAAGCCCCGCCACACACGCTCCGCAGAGGACCGCACGGCCCATTCGTCCATATACATTCATTCTGTCCATCCTATTGCCATGCAAGTCGACCGGGGCACCGAAAAGGTTACAGACGGAAAAGACGCATCCTTCCACGCGGAAACAGATGCACAAAACCCACCCTCTTGGCGGATTGGGCGCCCGCTTGGCTTTTCCCACTCTATGCAACAGGCCGCATTCTGGCACAAAGCGGCGATTTGTTTAAGTGTTTTTTGCACCCCCGCACCTTCCTCTGCCGGAAGAAAAACCCGCACGCAGAAAATCCACGGCGCCGAGCCTCCCCGGGCCGTGGGCGATTGAACCGAAAGAGGTTATTCTTCTGTTTCCGCCTTCGGAGAAGGCCGGGGCATCTCCACCCGGACATATTCATAGTCCGGATCAAAGGCGGTGTTGAGCATATGGGCCAAGCGAATGCCGCCCTTCTTCATCTGCTGATGGACGATCGAAAGATGGGAATCAATGTAGTTCTCCGGCGTGATATCCATACCTGGGCGGCGCCAAGTGAAGGGAACGCGCTCTCCGTCGGTCCAGCGGTAGATCTCCTTGCGGGAAATCCAGTAATTCTCGGTGGCCCATTTCAGCACATCATCATGGTTCCATCGGGTGATGTCCTCGGGGGTAATTTCCTTCTGCAGCTTCTTGACGTAGGTGAAGACCTTCTTGGCATCCATGGCTTCATTGACCATGGAACTGTCCCAGATGCTGTGCAGGCTGGGTGGATAATCCTGGGGGGAATCCGCATCAAAGGAAAAATGCCGACCCTGGAAGGAGTTGACGGGTAGCATGTTGCCGCCCATATCGCCATAGCGATATGCGCAATGAAGGGGCTGGTGGATGTCGCCGACAAAATGGACCAAAAAGCGCAGAGCATCCAGACGGCGCTCGCCCTTCAACCCGTCGGAAGCCAGGCCGTCCCGCCAGCGGTAGATCTGGCATACAATATCATTTCCGTCTTCCGAGACGTCCAGCTGGAAATTTTCATCGTACCGCTGTCCGACATCCAGATCGATGTAGTGCCAGCGGCCGTTTTGGGGATAGAGCTCGGTATATTCCTTGTTGCCGCGGATGATGTCCGGCCAAGAGGCGATGTCGAATTCGCCCAGTTTGTAATCCCCGAGGATTTCATCGATGGCCATGCGAGCGGTGGGAGTCACATAATACAACGCCAATTCCGCAATGATTTCGTGCCCTTCCGGCCCCCACGCAAGGGTCCGAAACGAAGTTCCGACGGCGCAGAGTACGGAAAGAAGCCCGGTTTTCAGGTATGTATTCATGTTCATCCTTTCTGCAAAGAAGGTTCCACGCTAACGCGAAGGAAGGGGCTAGGTCAATCGAATTGCCGGGCGCGCCATCGAAACGCTGTACCTGCGGCATCCCTATCCGCGAAACCAAGGATACTCTTTCCGCCTCTGCCGGGCGAATCTGTTTTCGGCCGTCGTTTGATCGTCTTGCCCCAGGAATCGGGTATATTGACAGGAAAGGGGATTCGATTATCCTTCAGGCCAACAACTCAAGGAGCCGCATGAATGTTTTACTGATCAATGGGAGTCCCCATCCCCGGGGCTGCACCTTCACCGCCCTTTCGGAAATTGCGCGCACGCTAACGGCGGAAGGAGTTGAAAGCGAGATTTTCCACATCGGCAACCGTCCCATTCGCGGCTGCATGGCCTGCGGCAAATGCAAGGACACCGGCCTATGCGTTTTTACAGAGGATTCGGTGAACGAAGGCATTGCCCGCTTCAATGCCGCAGACGGCGTGGTGGTGGGCTCCCCGGTGTATTATGCCGCCCCCAACGGGGCGGTGTGCGCCTTCCTGGACCGTGTGTTTTTTTTGAAAGCGCACCCGTATGCCTTGAAGCCGGCCGCCTCCATCGTTAGTTGCCGCCGCGGTGGCGCGAGTGCCGCCTTCGACCGGCTCAACAAGTATTTCACCATTTCGCAAATGCCCATCGTTTCGTCGCAATATTGGAACGCCGTGCACGGCAACACGCCGGAAGAGGTGCAGAAGGATCTCGAAGGCTTGCAGATCATGCGGACGCTGGCCCGCAACATGGCGTGGATGCTCAAATGCATCGAACAGGCCAAAGGCCATGTTCCACTCCCCGAACGGGAGGCTTCCATCGCCACCAATTTCATCCGGGACTGATGGCCGCCACAGCCGGTTGGCATGGCTTATTCGTTTGGAGCACCCGGCGCGGTGGATGCCAGGCGCATCACCAGCAGGGGGAAAGGACGTCCTTGGCCATCCACGGGCAAACGGGCGTGGACATGGAACCCCATGTGTTCATAAAAGCCGATGGCTTGCGGATTCTGCTCGTTGACCTCCACTTCCGTGGCGCCGGTTGCCTTGATGGCGTGCTCCACTAGGGCCCTGCCGAAACCTTGGCCGTGGGCTGCGGAATGAACGAAAAGCATTTCAATTTTCCGTTCATGCACTCCGAAAAAGGCTTGAAGACGCTCCTGCGCATCCCAGACTCCGAGTAAATTTTCAACGCGGGAAAGGGCATCGCGGACCTGTGGGCGCAACTCCAGAATATCCCGCTCCTCCAAAAAACATGCGTAGCCCGGACGGCGGCTTCCCATACGGCCAGCAAATCCGCACACAATGGCCCATCTGGACGAACAATCGGGCGCATGGAAAAGGTGCAGGACATGAAAAGGTACGGAATGCGCGGGAGCAACAGGCGTCAAACGCCATAAAAATCTGCTATGGTTTGAACCACCTGCTTCATCATATCCGATGTCAGGTCCGGATAAATCGGCAGGGCCAACGTTTCCTTTGCGGCCCGTTCGCTCTCCGGAAAATCCCCTTGCCTATACCCCAAGGAGCGGAAGCTGTCCTGGAGATGGAGGGGAATGGGATAATAGATTTCGGCTCCGATGCCGTGTTCATGCAGATAGGCCAGCAACTCGTCCCGGCGTTCGGCGCGAAGGACGAATTGATTGTAGATATGCCGGGAACCTATTTTCTGCGGAAGCGAAACCCGCCCGTCCTGCAGAAGATCCGTTTCGGCGAACAAAACTTCGTAGCGCACGGCATTCTGCTGTCGCCCATGCGTCCATTGATCCAGATGACGAAGTTTGATGCTCACCACGGCCGCCTGCAGGGCATCCAACCGAAAATTGCCGCCGATGACATGGTGGACATATTTCGGATCCATCCCATGATTGCGATAAATGGCCAGTTTTCGTGCCTTCTGCTCATCTTGGGTGGTAACCATGCCGCCGTCGCCAAAGCAACCTAGATTTTTGGACGGGAAGAAGGAAAAACAGCCGTAGTCCCCCACGCTACCGGCGCGGCGGCCATTCCATTCCGCGCCGATGGCCTGGCAGGCGTCTTCAATGACAATCAAACGGTGCTCCTCCGCCACCGCCATCAGCGCATCCATGTCGGCCATCTGCCCATACAGATGGACTGGAATGAGGGCTTTGGTCCGGGGGGTCACCGCCGCAGCGACTTTGTCGGCATCCAAGTTGAAGGTCACCGGGTCAATGTCCACAAACACCGGCTTCGCGCCCACACGGGCAATGGCACCCGCCGTTGCAAAAAACGTATAGGGCGTGGTGATCACGTCATCCCCAGGGCCGATGCCCTCCACCATCAACGCCATGATCAGAGCATCCGACCCAGAAGTCACGCCCACGCCGAAGCGTGCGCCGCAATAGGCCGCCACCGCTTTTTCGCATTCCTCCACCTTGGGCCCCAGAATAAACGCCTGGGAGGCGCAAATCTCCAGGAGCATCGGCTCCACTTCGGCGCGGATTTGTTCATATTGCGGTTTCAGATCCAATAACGGCACTTTCATCTTCAACTCCTTGATCAACGAAACATGTGAGGCACTTTTCCACATTCCACGGCAAAAATCACTTGGATTCGTCTGGAAGCGGGGCGCCCACCATGCGCAGGGCTATTCTTCGAACGGGGTGTAGGTCTTCCGAAAAAGGCCGGAACAGAACGAATTCCGGGCCAAAAACAGCATATGGCGAAGGCGACGGAGGCTTTCCCCGCCCTGCAGGCGGTTCCGGCAAAGGGCAAACGGGGACACACCGGGACGATTCGCACCATGATCGAACGACAACGCCGCTTCATATCCGGCCAGCAGAGCGGCTTGGACCGCCACGTCATCATATTCCCCCCAAGGCCAAGCCATCATACGGGACGGTTGCCCCGTCAATTCCTCCAGGCGTTCCCGACACAAGGTAAACTCGTTGAGGCAAAACTCCATGCGCTCATCCGTCGTGCGGTGGATCAGACAGGTGTCCAGCACATCCCCGGCATCCGGCCAATATCCGTCGTGTGCATAGGCAGAACCACTGGGATACATCGGCAACCCGTCGCGGAGCTCCAGGTAAATCCCATGTACGCCGGGAAAAAGCTCCCCCTGCACATCGCCGATGGGTTTGTCCGAGCGGAAACAGGCCTGGTGGGTATGCGTCGCACCGAAGAGTTCGTGCCCGTGTTCCTCCACCAGGAGCCGCAGCTCAATCCGGTTCATGAAACCGGTGGGATCGTTTTGTTCAACGGCATTGGCCCAAGCATCCCGGCCAACCGGCAGTTCACGAAGATCGGCCCCTATATCGGCGGAGCTGGGCCGGCAGGGGCCGTCATGCAGATACGCCGTCACACATCCGAATGCCGCATGAACGCCGAATTCGTCCAGCAAGGGAACGGCATGCACCCAGTTGTCTAGGTAGCAGGTGTCGAAGGTCAGTGCGAAGGACTTTTTCGGCAGCGCGGCGCCGCCTTTGACATAATCGAGCACATCCCCCAGCGATACGCTTTTCCAACCATGATCTGCGAGCCACCCCAAATGCGAGCGGAATATCTCTGGGGCGATGCCGCAGATGGGCGAAATGTTGCGGTAGCACAAAATCGGGATGCTCGGTTTCATGGTGGAGCTTATCGTAGGGAATGCGGATAAAAAGTATAGTTTATTGTTCCGCAGGCGCCGCATGCTTGCGGAGCAACCGTGTATCCCGGGTCCCTTCGTACATGTCATAGACCAGAAGGCGGCATTCGATATCTCCGTTCCACATCGCAACACGCTTGGAGGGATGCAGGCCAATTTTCCGACTGAGGGGGATGTGGCCTGTGAAGACGCCCCCGCGCATTCCCTGGCAGCAGGTTTTGAAATAGGTCCCGATGGATTCATATAAGGGCAACAGGCGGTCCTCCGTCCCCATGCGCTCGCCATACTCCGGATTCATCACCACCAATGCCGGCGGCTTCGGCAGGGGCGTTGCGCGGAAATCGCAGGTATGAAAGCGGATCAACGAGTCCACTCCCGCACGTTGGGCATTTTCGCGGGCATAAGCCACGGCGCGGGAATCCACATCCGACGCGGAAATCCAAGCCTTTGGCGCCGCACAGAAACGGTGCCGGGCTTCCTCCTTCATCTCCCTCCAGGCTTCCTGCTCCCAACCGTTGAGCTGTTGGAAGGCATACGCTTCGCGGTGCAAACCCGGCGCACGCTGCTGGGCCATCCATGCCGCTTCGATGGACAAGGTCCCGCTCCCGCACATCGGGCCGACAAAGGCCTCCGAAGGCGTCCGGCCGAAGCCGGCCTCCACCAAGATGCTCGCCGCCAGCGTTTCCCGTAGCGGCGCCACCCAGGATCGCCACCGGTAGCCGCGGTGAGAAAGCGACTCGCCGCTGGTATCCAAATAGATCCGGGCCTCCCCCCCCTTCCAGTATAAAGAAGGGCAGGACGCTCCTTCCGGCTTGGGCGAGGAATCCGGACGGCGGCCGGTTTGCTCGACAAACCGATCCGCCACCGCATCCTTGAAACGAAGCAGGGCAAAACGGGGGTCGCGGAGGGTGTCGTGCTGAGCCACGCCGTGAATGTGAAACGGCGCATCCGCATCCAGCCATTCCTCCCACGGAAGCGTCCGAACAGCTTCATACAAGTCATCCGGAGAATCCACCGCAAAGCCCGCCACTTCGAACAGGACCCGATTGGCCGTCCGTAGCCATATATTCATCCGCATAGCATCGCGCATGTCCCCTTCCACACCAACGGTCGTGGCAGAGAGCTCAAAGGGAGCATAGCCCAGAGCGCGCAATTCCTCCTGAAGCGCGCCCGCACAGCCTTTGCCGCAGGTGGCGACCAGCGTGGTTTTCTCCTCCCAGGTCATTGCAGTCCATTTCGGCAATAGGTCGGCACGTGGCGACGGCGAAAATACGCCCGGTTGGGCCAAGGCTGGTGTCGTTCCGCCTCTCCCGGCGCCAGGGACGGATGCCACAAATGCACCGCCCGCGCCTCCCGCATGAGGTTCCAGGGGATCACACCGTTGCGATAAAGGCGGCGGACAAAATCATCATCCTCATATCCCCAGCCCACAAAATTTTCATCGAAGCCATTCACGCCGTACACATCCTCGCGGAACAGCGAAAAATGACACCCCAGCAATTTGGGTTTGTGGGGACGGGCCACCCTCCATTTCCGAAGACGCGCATGGCGGTCAAACAATCGGGATGCCAGCTGCCATTCGGCATGATTCCCAGCCTCCCAGTACGCCTCTATTTTTCCCGGTGGTGGGGTTGCCGCCGATTCGAAAAGAGCGCGGGTGGCCGCTTCATCCAACAACGCACGGTTGCCGCACAGCAGCCGGTGTGAAGCCGCCGCCGCTTCATGGGCGGCCAACGCATCGGGCAGTAGCGCGATATCGCAATCCAGAAAAAGCAGGTAATCCCCTGTGGACGCACGAACCGCCCGGTTGCGCGCCGCCGCCGCACGGAAACCCTGCTTTTCCTGACGGACATATACCGCCGGGATGCCGCTGGCGGCCACCGCCGCCTGAACCGTCTGCGCCACCGTCTCGTCGGACCCATCGTCCGCCACCACAAGTTCATCCGGCCGCCGGGTTTGTGCCGCCAGCGCCGCCCAAAACAGCCGGAAATGGTCGGGACGGTTATACAGGGTGGTGATGACGCTGATTTTCATAACAAAACACGTTTTGCTTCTCCGTGGGAGGGATATGCCAGCACCAACGCAAACGCCGCCAGACAAAACTGGGCTTGGCGCGCCAAATGGTCCGGAAAATCCACCACACCATACCACAAAACGAACAGAATGCAGCTCAACAGCAGCAACGGCAGAATCCGTCGGGCGGACGGCCGATCCTCCGCCGCACCCATCCGCCGTTCTTCTTCCATGCGGCCCCAAAGTCGCCCCAACAGGATGAGCCACCCGGCGCCCCACAGCCCCAGCGCCACCAGCCCCCCCTGAAAATATAGCATCAGCCAGTAACTGTGGGCATGGGGATAATGAAACGGGCCGACCAGCGGTTCACGTTCCAGAGGCTCATACACCGCCTTCACAAACGTTTTTTTGCCAAAGCCATAGCCCGTCCACATCCGTTCATCCCCCATGTCTTTGGCATAGCTCCACACCACACCGCGGCCGTTGAGGCTCTTGAGCGTCTCATCCTGCATCCGCGGGTTAATCTTCCCGGCGAAGGCATAGAGAAGAAGGCCTGCCAGAAGAGCCGCCCCCAGCGCGGCGCCTCGCCCGCGCCATGTTGGAGCCAACAGCACCAGAAAAAGCAGCACAACGGCGGAAAACACAATCTGGGGACCGCGCGAAGCCAACACCACCAGATAGGCCAAATCCAGCACGACGCCCATCCCCAAAAGCCCCCAGGCCAGCGGCCTCAGCCGTCCGGCGGCCATGCGGCCGACAAACACCAAGACGCACAGGCCTGCCATCACGCTGGATGCATTCGGATGGCTGTAGACATACGGCTGGAAATAGCGGGCCTCCTGCAGAACTGCGGGCCAGTCCAACTGGACAAACAAACGAATCAAATCCGCCAGCAACCGGAAGGTCACCAAACCCGCCCCTGCCACCAGCGCCGACCAAATCCGGCGGGGATGGTTGAACAGCACCGGCAGGGTCATCACGGTCAACACCCACGGCGCCGCCTTGATGAAGTCCCTCAGCGTGCCTACCAGATAAAAGCTCCATCCGGCGGAACACAAGGCCCACAACAGCCCTAATCCGAAACACCACCCAACCGGATTCCGCCACGCCGCCCACACGGCGCGCCCCTTCCAAATGCCGTACAGGCCCGTCAGCCACAGAATGGCCGTAGCCAATCCGGAGGACGGATCAAGCAACAGACAGGCCGCCGCCGCCAAAGCCAAAAGCCGGCATCCCGCCGGAAGTGGAGGCGCCGGGCGCATGGTCGAAAAAGAATGCATCATAGTCTCGGATTGTAGGGGCCTTAGGCGGCCTCTAGCAATGCCAAAAGTCTTTTTTTCATCCCCGACGGGCGCGGCGGCGATTCTTCTTCCCCTTCCTTGCGAACTTCGGCATGCTCCCCCTCATGAGTGACAAGTCGATCCCTTCCCTTCCGCCCCGTTTGCAGTTGACCCGTCCCCTCGTCGTCTTCGACCTGGAAGCTACTGGCCTCAACAAAAAAGTCGACCGGATTGTCTCCGTCGCCCTGATCCGCTATGAGCCAGACGGAACGGCCCAGCAAATCCTCTATTTCCTGAATCCAACCGTTCCCATTCCGGAGGAGGCCACCGCCATCCACGGCATCACGGATGAAGATGTGAAAGACGCCCCCACCTTCGCCGAAATGGCGGAAGTGCTACAACGCCATTTCGAGGGGGCGGATTTGGCGGGATACAACATCCTCGGGTATGACATCGGCCTGTTGAGCGAGGAATTCTCCCGCGCCAACCGCCCCTTTCAGGTGGAGGGCCGCCGGGTTCTGGATGCCCAGCGCATCTTTTTCCGGAACGAACCACGCGATCTATCCGCCGCCCTTCGATACTATTGCGGCACAGACCACGAAAATTCCCACGATGCCCTCGGCGACGTCCTCGCCACCATCCAGGTGCTCGGCGGTCAATTCAACCGCTATTCCGAACTGCCGGAGGAAATGGATGCCTTGAATGAATACTGTGATCCACGGGACCCCTCTTGGGTGGATCGAACCGGCCGGTTGAAATGGTCGCACGGTGAAGTCGTGTTCAACTTCGGAAAATTCCAAGGCCGTTCCCTGCGGCAGATGGCCCAGACCGAGCCAAATGTCATCACATGGCTTCTCCGCTCCGATTTCCCGGAAGACACCAAGCAGATCGTCCGCGACGCCGTCAACGGCCACTATCCCCCCCCCCCTGAAACACCCCGATAAACACGGCGGTTTTGCCACCATTCCGGTCCCTCTTTCTTCTTCGTTCCTCTACTTCGCGGTTGATTTCCGCCCGCGTCGACCGCTACACTCTTGGCATGAGTAGCCCTATGTCCTTTCGATCCCTTTGGCTTGTTTGCGCGGTGGCCGCCCTGCCGGTTTTGGCCGACACGCGCATGCAGGTGGTCACTCCCTCCACATCCGTCTATGGCCGCCCCGAAGCCAATGCCCAAACCGTCGGACAGATCTCCGTCGGCGCCATTCTGTTCGTCACCCGCACGGAAGGCGACTGGGCCGCCATTTCGCCGCCGGATCATTTGGGCGTCTGGCTGAACAAGGATTTTGTTGAAAGCAACCGGGTCATCGCCAAAAGCATTCAAATCCGGACGGGGCCCGGCATCCAATATGACATCGTCGGCACCCTAGAGCGTGGCGCACCCGTCATGCCGATTGCGGAAGAAGGCGAATGGTGCAAAATTGCCCCCCCATCTTCCGCCACCATGTGGGTCAAAAAAAGCAATCTCTCCGAAGTCGCCGCCCGGACCACCCCCATCCGCGAGGTCACGCCCGCCTCCACACCGCCACACCGGCCGGAACCCGCTCCTGCCTCCGTGCAAACGGCGCAGACCGAGCCGCCCAGCCCGCCACCCGCGGTGCCCAAATCCGAACCGGTTCGGACCACTCCCCCCCCCGCCCAACCCCGGCCAATCGCCGCCGTCTCCACTCCCGGCCCCGCCTCGACGCAACCGACGGCTTCGCCCGAACGGCGCAATCCGCAACCGCTTCGTCCCGCCACCGCCGTGCCCCGCCCCGCCCAACCGGCACCCGCCGTAGCGACCGCCGACCAGCCCCACCTCAACCCCTTGGCCGCCTCGCGACGGCCCATCAGTGGAGGCTCCACATCCCCGGGTCTCCAACGCTCCCCCATCCGGCAACCCGTGGCCGCCACCGGCAGATCGTCCGCGCAGCAGGTTCCGGCGCCCGCCGTCGGCCCCGCCGCCCAAAAGCCACAGGATCTGGAAGTTTATGTCGACCCCGCTTTCGTCGAAGATTTGGATCTGATCGACCACCCTGGGCAGGGAAAATCCATCCAGGTGGAAGGCCAGCTCCGCCAAACGCCCTTTTCCACCGCGGCCTCCCCCTCGCGCTACCGCCTGCTCGCCCGGGAGGATGGAAACCTCGTCATGATCTGCTATGTCCATGGCGATTCCGCCGCTCTGCGTCCCTATGTCGGCAAGGAAGTCGCCATTCGGGGACGCCAGTATTGGGTGAAAAAGGATTCCTCGTTGCCCGTCGTGGTTGCCGGGCAGCTCGTCTCCCTCACCCCTGAGGAGGAAGCCATCCGGTTTTAAGCCGATGATGAACGAGCTCTCATCCCCACACACCATCGGTCTGCTTGGCGGCACCTTCAACCCCATCCATAACGGCCACTTGTCCATTGCCGCAGCGGCCATGCCGCTCTTCCATCTGGATGCCGTCTGGTTTCTCCCCGCCGCCGTGCCGCCACACAAATCCCCCGAAGGGCTCGCCTCCAATGCTGACAGGCTTTCCATGCTGGAACTTGCCATTGCCGGGAAACCCCGCTTTGCCGCCCTCCCCTTGGAATTCGAGCGAACAGGAAAATCCTACACCATTGATACCATTCGGACGTTGCATCTTCTCCATCCCGACAAAAATTTTGTTTTCATCATCGGGGCGGACACCCTCACGGAGCTCCACACGTGGCATCAACCTCTGAACCTGCTGGCACTGGTGCGGTTCGTCACCTTGGCCCGGCCCGGTAGCCCCGTTCCCCGGCCGGAAGACCTCCATCTCCCGCCGCCTTGGCCGGAAAAACTCCTCGCCGACTTCCGTGCGGGAACCCCGTTGAATATTTCCTCCAGCAACATCCGCGCCCAATTCGCCGCCGGGCAGCTCCCGGCGGAGCTGATCCCCGAGCCCGTCATGCATTACATTCAGGAGCATCGTTTATACACATGAAAAAACCCGACCCCAAAACACGTCCCCGGAAACGCACCGCCGCCAAAGCCACGCCCGCCCAAAAGACCACCGCAGTGAAAAAAAACTCCGGCATCCAAAAGGCGACGGTGAAGAAATCCCTCGCCCTCAAAACCGCGACAGCCAAAAAGGCCGAAACCAAAAAAATACCGACCAAGGCTGTACGCAAGAAAAAGGCTACGGATCCATTGCTGAGCCGCGTACAGAAGGTCCGCGACATCCTTGACGGCAAAAAAGGCATGAATGTCACCATCCTGCGCGTCACCGACGTCACCAGCCTCACCGACTACATGGTGCTGTGTAGCGGCATGAACACGCCACACCTTCGCGCCCTGGCCGACGAGGTCGCCAAACAACTCCGGCAAGAAACTCCGCCGCTGGCCGCCCACCGCCGCGCCGGCACTGGCGACAGTGAATGGCTGGTGCTGGACTATCTGGACTTTGTCGTCCATCTCTTCACCCCCAGCATGCGCGCCTATTATGCCTTGGAACGCCTGTGGAAGGATGCCCCGGTGGTATAGACACATCCAGCCCCTCCGCCCCCAACAGGGCCTCCGGTGCAATTCACCACCCCCCAGCTTTTTTTGTTCGATCTGGACGGCACCTTGATCGACTCCCGCGCCGATCTTGCCACCGCCACCAACCTTTTGCGCCGTCGGCATGGCCTGCCGCCGTTGCCGATGGAGAAAATCACCTCCTATGTCGGCGACGGCATCCGCATGCTCGCCATCCGCGCCCTAGAAGGAGCGCCGGTGGACGTCGATGCAGCCACGGCGGAAATCAATGAAGCCTACGCGGAACACCTCACCGAAGGCACGCATCCTTACCCCGGCGTGGCTGCCGGGCTGAAAGCCCTGCATGCCGCCGGCCACCAGCTGGGCTTGGTCACCAACAAACCCTCCGCCCACGCCCGGCGCCTGTTCGACCATTTCGCCTGGACGCCCCTGTTTGCCGTCCTGCTCGGTGGCGGCGATACCCCCGAGCTCAAGCCCTCCCCCGTACCCTGCCAGACCGCCATGGAGCGCACCCATCATCCGCCGGAAACCACATGGATGATCGGAGACCATCACACCGATTTGGAAGCCGCACGTCGGGCGAACATTCCCTCCATCTTTCTGGAAAGCGGCATCGGCGACATCGGCCGCGAAACGCCGACACTCCGATTCCCCTCTTTTCCCGCCTTCACCGCCTACTTTCTCAACACCTGAAATCCACCCCGCAAAAAGGAAGGGGGCCGACAATGTTGTGGATTTTGGTGGTTAAGAGTGCCTCCTCCAACGTCAAAGGCGGCCGGATGCTCGGCCTCCGTTTGGCCAGCATGGATTTGCCAGTTCCGGAGGCCCGATCAGCAGAATATTGTGGCCATCGCCACCTCGATGGCACGGCGGGTGAACTCCTACCCCTTCACATCGGCGTAATCACCCTTGGAGTGTAATTCGTATCCCATGGATACTTCTGCCGGTTGAATGGCGTTTGGGGGTCAGGGCGTCCTAATTCTCGTACTTTGCAATAATTACATAACACGAGATTCATTGAAAGATAAAACAGCTTTCTAAGCTAAATTCATTTCAAATTTGTAATACATTTCTATATCGGAAATAACAGAGTTTATATCATCATCCATTAGTTCACCAACATATTGTTCTAATTCATTTATGGTTATGATTTCTTCTATCGCATCTTTATATCGGTTCTTTATCATATCCATTCCACCTGATTTTTTTTCAATGTAAGATTGGAGTTCTGCTTCAATTCCTTCTTTTGTCTTTTTTGTTTTTACTACAAATGTGACTGGAAAGTGTATAACTTTATCTATATCTAAAAGATATTTATTATAATTTTCTAAGACTTCTGTTACTTGAAAGAACCTCCCAAGTGGTCTCATTACAAAATCAATTCCACCATCATTAGCATTAGTTCTTCCTGTTTTATAAAGCGATAGGTTTTCTTTTTGTAAATCTTTGATATCTTTTATATTCTCTCCCCAATAAATTATCGTATTTTTATAATGATTTTTTAGAACAGCATACGAGATAATCTCAAAAATTCTTGCCTCTGTTTTATCAGAAAGTATGGAAACTAATTTTTGAATTTTATCTGTTACATTTGAAAAAGTTTTTAGTTCTTCTAGATCTTGAAGAATAGCGGCATCTTTATTTCGTAATAACTCAATATATCGGTTGATAATCTGCGATGCTGGTTTAGAAATATCAATATTATCTAGGGTCAAGATAACATAAGCGGGTTATTTCGAGATAATTTCAGCAAAGTTTTATATGTGTTGCAATGACGATGATTGAACCGCCATTCGCATTCTTTGAGGTGTAAATAAAACGTCGATTTATGAATACCCCTAAACCGTGCGAGACGAGAT